>JAYVSF010000068.1:0-15453 GCA_043775605.1 Myxococcales bacterium | reverse complement strand
GTCGTTCGCGGCCCGCGCCGACGAGCACCCGGCCGGCGGCACCTACGTCTTCCACGTCATCCACTCGGCCGAGGCCCGGGCCCGGGCGCTGGCGGCGCGCGCCGGCAAGGCGGGGATCACGAGGTTCGCGATCCTGCGGCCGAAGAACGGCTATGGCGCCGCGGTGGCCGCAGCCTTCACCGACGCGGTGAAGGCGCAGGGCGGCACCATCGTCGTCGAGCTGGCGTACCCGCCCGAGACCCGGTCGTTCGCCGGGCTGGTCAAGAAGCTGGGCGGGTCGTGGCAGGCGGTGTTCGTGCCCGATCAGGCCGACAAGGTCGCGCTGGTGGCGCCGGCCCTGGCCGCGGCCGGGCTGGTCGCGCGACCGGCCGGGACCAAGAAGGTCGCCGGCGGCCGGCCGATCGTGCTGCTGTCGACGGTCGAGGGCGTCGGCGACGGCTACCTGCGCGAGGCCGGTCGCTACAGCGCGGGCGCGCTCCTGGCCCCCGGCTATTTTCCGGGTGCGGTCGACGACGTCGGCGCCGAGCTCGAGCGCCGCTTCACCGAGGACACCGGCAAGACCCCGACCGCGATCGAGGCCTACGCCTACGACGCCTTGCGCCTGTGCGCGGCCCTGGTCGCCGACGGCGCGCGGACCCGCGCCGAACTCGCCCGCCGGCTGGCCACCGCGCAGGTCGTCGGCGTCACCGGCCGGATGTCGTTCGACGCCGACCACCGACGCTCGGATCCCGGCGTGCTGTACACGGTCGAGGTCGCCGGCGACGTCGTGACCGTGCGCGCCCTTCGTTAGCGGCCTCCCAGCGTGGCCCCGCACAGGGCCCTCTGGTGGTGCGATCAACGCGTTGTTCTGTCCCAAATGGCGTGAAACAACGCGTTGTTATGTCCAAAAGTTCGCATAACAACGCATTGTTCTGCATCGCGTGCTACATAAAAGCGCGTTGATCACGGCGCCGACCATCGACCGAGCCCGCAGCGCCGACCTGGAGCGCTGGCTGGTCGCGCCCGGGCGACGACCCCTGGTGCTCCGCGGCGCGCGCCAGGTCGGCAAGACCTGGTTGGTGCGCGCGCTGGCCGTGACCAGCGGTCGCCAGCTGATCGAGCTCAACCTCGAGCGTGATCCGCGCGTGGCCAAGGCCTTCGCCAGCAACCATCCACGCGAGATCCTCGGCGACCTGTCCCTGATGCTCGGCCGCGACGTCGCGGTCGAGCGCTCGCTGCTGTTCCTCGACGAGATCCAGGCCGCTGGCGGGCTGCTCGCCAAGCTGCGGTGGTTCGCGGAGGAGTTGCCCGCGCTGCCGGTCGTCGCCGCCGGCTCGCTGCTCGAACTCACCCTCGCCGAGCACGCGTTCAGCATGCCGGTCGGCCGGGTGAGCTTCCTGCACATCGAGCCGCTGAGCTTCGACGAGTACCTGCGCGGTCACGGCCAGGCCCGGCTGGCGGCCACCCTCGCCGGGTGGGCCCCGGGCGACGAGCTGTCACCGGCCGCGCATGCTCGCGCGACCGAGTGGTTCCAGCGCTACGCGATGGTGGGTGGGATGCCCGCGGTGGTCGCAGCCGACGTCGGCGGAGCGTCCGCGCGCGCGTGCCGCGAGCTCCAGCGCGACCTGGTGGCCACCTTCCGGGCCGACTTCTCGAAGTACGCCGGTCGCATGGATCGCGCGGTGCTCGACCATGTGCTCGACGCGGTGGCGAGCTCGCTCGGCCGCAAGTTCGTCTACGCTCGCGTCGACGAGGGGGTCAAGCAGCACCTGGCCAAGCGTGGGCTCGAGCTGCTGGCGTCGGCGCGGCTGTGTCACCTGATCCGCTACACCGCGGCGGGCGGTCTGCCGCTGGGGGGCGAGGCCAAGGACACCTTCCGCAAGGCGATGTTGCTCGACGTCGGGGTGTTCCACGCGCTCGCCGGCACCCCGGCCGGGGACCGCTTCCCGGCGATGGACGCGCTCGCGCCTGGCGTGCGCGGGCAGCTCGCCGAACAGCTCGTCGGCCAGGCCTTGCGCGCGGCCGGCGAGTCGACGGGCGATGGTCCCGAGCTGTTCTATTGGCAGCGCGAGGGCGGCCGACCGGGCGAGATCGACCTGGTGGTCCAGGCCGGCGCCAGGATCGTGCCGATCGAGATCAAGGCCGGTGCCGCCGGGGCGATGAAGAGCCTGCACCAGTTCATGTTCGACAAGCGGCTCGGCCTGGCCGTGCGCATCGACGACAACCCGCCGTCCATGACCACCCTCGCCGTGATGACGACCCAGGGTGACCGGGCCCGGTACGAGCTGCTGAGCCTCCCCGGTTACCTGGCCTGGCGGGCGCTGGCCTTGGCCGAGCAGGTCGGCCCATCCAGTCATCGATCGACCGTGCGGTCGCGCCGGCGCGGGTGACGGCGGGCGGCGATCCCCCGTGGTTGACCCCTCCGGGCGCGGGCCGTACAACCTCGCGGATGACCGCGTTCGACCCCGGCAATCGCGTGATCGCGGCGCTCGACGTGCCCGACGCGACCGCGGCGGCGGCGCTGGCGGCGCGCATCGGCGACGGTGCGAGCTGGGTCAAGGTCGGCCTCGAGCTGTTCGTGGCCGAGGGCCCGGCGGTGGTGGCGGCGATGCGGGCGGCCGGGCGCCGGGTGATGCTTGACCTCAAGCTGCACGACATCCCCGAGACCGTGGCGCGGGCGATGGCGCGAGCGGTGGCGCTCGGCGCCGAGCTGGTCACGGTCCACGCTGGCGGCGGGCGCTCGATGCTGGCGGCCGCGGTCCGCGCCGCCGGGCCAGCCCGGGTCCTCGCGGTCACCGTGCTGACCTCGCTCGACGACGCCGACCTCGCCGACATCGGCGCGCTCGGCCCGCTGCCGGCGCTGGTCGAGCGACGCGCGCTGCTGGCGGTGGCTGCCGGTTGCCATGGCGTGGTCGCGTCGCCGCAGGAGGCGGCGGCGGTGCGCGCGCGGGTCCCGGCCGACTTCCTGATCGTCACGCCCGGGGTCCGGCCGTCAGGTACCGAGGCCGGCGATCAGAAGCGGGTCGCCAGCCCGGGCGCGGCGCGGCGCGCAGGTGCCGACCTGGTGGTCGTCGGCCGGCCGATCCGCGACGCCGACGATCCCGGCGCGATGGCGCGGGCGATCGCCGCCGAGGTCGCGGCAGAAGTGGCCGCGCCATGAGAGGTCGTGCAACGACCTCGGCTCTGACTCTGATGCAGGCGCGGTCGACGTCCTCGTCGAGCGCGCCGATCGATGGCAGGGTGTGAGCTTGAAAAGCTCAGACCCTCGGAAGGCCGGCGCGGGGCGGCGGCAGGTGTACGGGGTCGGCCCGGTGCGCGAGCTGTTGCGCGCGGGCAAGCCGATCGCGCTGATGTACGTCGCCGCCGATCGCGCCCAGGCTCGCGGCAAGGATCCGGTGGTCGAGCTGGTCGCCGCGGCCCAGGCCGCGGGCGTCGCCGTCGAGCTGCGCACGCCGCGCGAGCTCGATCGGCTGGTGACCGAGGTCGACGCCCGCCACCAGGGCGTGATCGCTTTGACCGGCGAGCTGCGCTACGTCGCCGTCGCCGACCTCGTGGCCGCCGCCGGCACGACGACGCCGCCGCTGGTGGTGGTGCTCGACGGCGTCACCGATCCGCATAACCTGGGCGCGATCATTCGCTCGGCCTACGTGCTCGGCGCCCACGGCGTGATCATCCCCGAGCATCGCACCGCGACGGTGACCGCGGTCGCGACCAAGGCCTCGGCCGGCGCGACCGAGCTGTTGCCCATCGCCCAGGTCGGCAACCTGGTGCGCGCTCTCGAGGAGCTCAAGGAGGCCGGGCTGTGGGCGTGCGCGGTGGCGGCGGTGCCGGGCGCGCGACCGCTGGCGGCGCTCGATCTGACCGGGCCGCTGGCGCTGGTGCTGGGCGCCGAGGGCACCGGCGTGCGCCCGCTGGTGGCGAAGACCTGCGATCTTCACGCGGTGATCCCGATGGGGCAGGAGGGCATCGGCTCGCTCAACGTCTCGGTCGCGGCCGGCATCGCGCTGTACGAGGTGATGCGCCAGCGGGGCGGGGCGGGCGGCGTGGCGTGACCACCTGGACCACCGCGGCGGTCCTCGAGTGGACCACCAAGCGGTTCACGGACGCGAAGATCGGCGCGGCCCGGCTCGAGGCCCAGGTCCTGCTCGCCCACGCGCTGGGCTGCACCCGGGTCCAGCTCTACACTGGCTTCGATCGGCCGCTGGCCGAGGCCGAGCTGACCGCGGCGCGCGAGCTGATCAAGCGGCGCCTGGCCGGCGAGCCGCTGGCCTACCTGGTCCGCGAGCAGGAGTTCTGGTCGTTGCCGTTCACCGTCGATCCGTCGGTGCTGATCCCGCGCCACGACACCGAGACGGTGGTGTCGGTGGTGCTCGATCGCGTGGGCGAGCGCGCGACCGAGCGGCGCATCCTCGATCTTTGCACCGGCGCCGGCCCGCTGGCGGTGGCGCTGGCCCGCGAGTTGCCGGGCGCGCGTGTGCTCGCGACCGATGTGTCGCCCGCGGCGGCCGCGCTGGCCCGGACCAACGCTGCGCGCAACGGCGTCGGCGAGCGGGTCGAGGTGGCGGAGGGCGATCTGTGGGCGGCGGTCGGCGACCGGAGCTTCGACGTGGTGGTGAGCAACCCGCCGTACATCGCGACCGGCGAGCTGGCCGGGCTCGATCGCGAGGTCCAGCGCGAGCCACGGCTGGCGCTCGACGGCGGCGCCGACGGGCTGGCCCTGTTCCGCCGGCTGATCGCGGAGCTGCCGGCCCACGTCGTCGCGGATGGCCTGGTCGCCTTCGAGCACGGCCACGATCAGGGCGAGGGCGTGCGCGTGCTGCTCGACGCGACCGGCGCCTTCACGCCCGCGGCCACCGAGCGCGACCTCGCGAAGCTCCAGCGCGTGACCTGGTCCCGCCGCCTCACCTGAACCGTCGGACTCGGACTCGGACTCGGACTCGGGCTCGGGCTCGGACTCGGACTCGGACTCGGACTCGGGCAGTTTTTCGCGGTGACTCTCAGCGGCGGCGTCGGCGGACGCCGACGGCGAGCAGCAGCGTCGGCGCGAGCCAGCCGCGACCGCCGTCACCGCCGGCGCCGCACGCGCAGCCGTGGCCCGACAGCGGCACCGATCGGCGCGTGGCGGCGGCGCGGGCGCAGCCGAGGTCGACGCCGGCGGCGCACGCGCGCTCGAAGCGCACGGCGGCGCGGGCGCGGTCGACCTTCACGCCGTCGCCCGCGAGGTAGGCCTCGCCGGCGGCCAGGCAGCCGAGCGGCTCGCGACCGTCGCAGGCCTGCTCGTACCAGCGCGCGGCCTCGGCGCGATCGACGTCGAGCGCGACGCCGTCGTGATGGAGCTGGCCGAGCACGTACGCGAAGTACGGGTTGTCGGCGGCCTGCGAGCGCGCGAGATCGACCGCGCGGATCTCGAGGCGGGCGGCGTCGCTGGCGGGCCCACCGTCGGCGCGAATCCGGCGGGCCAGCGCGCGGCAGGCCTCGGGCGCGCCGTCGTCGCAGCCGCGCTGGTACAGCTCGGTGACCCGCGCGCCGTCGGCGGCGGTCCCGGCCTGACCGCGCTCGTACAGCCGGGCCAGGCGGGTGCAGCCAGCGCTGGTGTCGTCGGTGCAGGCCTGGCCGTAGGCGGTCGCGGCCGCGGCCAGCTCGGGCGGCGCGCCGACTCCGAGCTCGGCCAGTTCGCCGACGTTGGCGCAGCCGTAGGCATCGCCCAGCTCGCACGCCTTGCGATACGCGGCCAGCGCACCCTGCGCCGACCACGCCGCGCCCTTGCCGGTGAACAGGCAGTAGCCCCAGCTGTTGCAGCTCGCGGCCATGCCGTCGGCGCAGGCCCGCTCGTACAGCCGCGCGGCGTCGTCGGCGCGGTGATCCTCGGCCAGCAGGTTGGCCAGCTTCCAGCACGCCTCGGTGACGTCCTCGTCGCACAGGCCGGCGTAGCGCTCGGCGGCGCGCGCCTGGTTGGCGACCGCGCCGACGCCGGCGAGATCGAGATCGGCGAGCAGCAAGCAGGCGTGGCGGTAGTCGCGACCGCAGCTCGCGACCGTCAGCTCGCGCGCGCGCCGCGGATCGCGACCGGCCAGGGTGCCGCCGCCGGCGAGGATCTGGGCCGCGGCCAGGCAGGCGTCCTCGACCCGCGCCGCGCCGTCGTCGCAGGCGTCGGACAAGGTCGTCATCACCAACGCCCGGGTGGCGGCGTCGGCGTTGGCTGCCGCGGCCGCGCCGTCGAGCTCGAAGCAGCTGCCGTTGTCGCCGAGACGGCAGCCGCGGGCCAGCGCGGTCAGCGCTGCCGCCAGATCGCGGGTCACGCCCTTGCCGGTCTGGTAGGCGCGGGCCAAGGACGTGCACGCCACGCCGTCGGGGTGGCGCGCGGTGCAGCCCTCGCGATAGGCCGCCGCTGCCTTGCCCGGATCGGCGGCCACGCCCTCGCCGTCGCGCAGGACGTCGCCCAGCCGGGTGCAGGTCTCGCCCCGACCGCCCTCGCAGCCGGCGGTGTACAGCCGCAGCGCTCGCTCGGCGCCGCCGTCGACGTCGATGGTCAGCTCGGCGCCTTCTTCGCACGCCGCCGGGCTGCCGCGCACGCAGCCGCGGCCGAACAGGTCGAGCGCGCGGGCGTGATCGACGGCGATCAGCTCGCCGTCGCGGTAGGCCAGGCCGGCCTCGTAGCAGTCGTCGCCAGCGCCGGTCTCGCACGCCCGCTCCCACAGCGCGACCGCCCGCGGACCATCGGCCGCGACCCCGGTGCCGTGCGCGATGCGGCTGGCCGCCGACGAGCAGGCCAGCGCGTTGCCGGCCTCGCACGCCTTCATGTAGCTGGCGGTGGCGCGGACCTCGTCGGTGACCCCGCCCTTGCCGGTCGTGTTGAGGTAGGCGTCGAGATCGCAGGCGCTGGCCCTGAGCGCGCACGCCCGCGCCGCCAGCGCGTCGAGCCGCGCGCGGTCGGGCGTGTCGTCGCCGGCCAGCAGCACGCCGGCCTCGTGGCAGCCGTCGGCGCTGTCGTACTGATCGCAGGCCCGCTGGAACGTGGCCAGCGCCTGATCGCGCTCGGTCGGCCCGCCGGACCCCCGCGCCAGGGCCAGGCCGAACGCATAGCAGGCGTCGCCGCTGCCGGCATCGCAGCCGGCGGCGAACGCGGCCCGGGCCTGGGTCGGATCGGCCTCGGTGCCCTGGCCTTCGAGGTACAGCAGGCCGAGCCGGTAGCACGACGGTCCGTGTTTCGGACACTCGGCTCGCAGCCGCTCGAACGCGCGCAGGTACAGCGCCCGGGCCCGGGCGGGATCGTGCGCGACCCCGAGCGCCAGCTCGTACGTGCGCGCCAGCTCGACGCAGCCGTCGCCGGCCCCGAGCTCGCAGCCGCGAGTCAGTGGCGCGATCGCCGCCGCCGGCTCGGGCGTGCCCAGCAGGCCGCGGGCCTGGATCAGCCCGGCCTTGACGCAACCCTCGCCGTCGCCCGCCGCGCAGCCTTGATCGTAGAAGCGCAGAGCCGCTCGCGCGTCGACCGCGCCCAGCCGGCCGGATTCGTGGACGTAGCCGAGCAGCGTGCACGATGGGCCGTGGCCGCGCCGGCAGGCCGGGCCCAGCAGCGCCACCGCCCGCCGCGGATCGGCGGCGGCGCCCGTGCCCTCGAGCCGATCGATCGCCGCGTAGTACGCCTCCTCAGGCGACCGCTTCACCACCGTCGCCTTGCGCGCGCACGCGCCCACCGTCGGGTTCCAGGTCTGACCGCTCGGGCAGTCGCGCTCGACCGCCGCCGCCCGCCCGGCGCCGACGAGCAGCGCGGCGATCGCGAGCACGCCTGCGGCCGCACGTCGCAGAAGCGCCAGACCAGACGGTGACACGCTTCGATCCTACGCCAGCCCGCGGCTGAACGTCCTCGGGCCGACCGGCATCTCATGGGCGTGTCCCGCCACCTCGCCGCCTGCTTCGCGCTGACCCTCGCCACCTGCCGGGGCGCCGAGCACGCACCCGCCGACGGCAGCGAGGTCATCGCCGACGCCGCAGTGCTCGCTGCACCGACCGATGCGCCCGCGGACGCGCCGACTGACGCGCCGACCGATACCGCGGTCGATGCGGGCGCCGACGCGCCGACCGATGCTGCGATCGACGCCGGCCTCGACGCGCCGACCGACGCCGACATCGCGTTCACCTCGCCGCGTTTCGACGAGGAGTTCGGGGTCGCCTGATACCAGGGCAGTCACGCGACCAACGTCGATCCGATGGTCGTGCTCGACGACGGCACGATCCTCTCGGCGTTCAACAACAACACGTCGGCTGCGTTCGGAGGCTTCCAGGCCTGTCAACCCGACGGCTCCGCCGAGGTGTTCTTCGGGCCCTCCACGATGTGGAGCCATCACCTGCTCGCGGCTGGTCGGCTGGTCGGCCGCTTCTCGCCGCCGGTGGGGGCCGTCGTGGTCGCGCCGAGCATGGCGACGGTCGGGACCCTGGTCGACGCGACGCCGTACTCCGACCTCTACGACGCCGCCGGAAGGATCTCCGTCGCTCGCCAATGTGACCGTCGATCACTGACCGCGCGGGTCAGCGGGCGTCGGCGGCGCAGCGCAGGCCGATCTCGGGGTCGGGGTTGTCGGGGGCGGCGCGGGCGCGGGCGTGGATCGAGGCGAACCACTCGGCGTGGGCGGCGACCAGGTACGACGCGCCGCGGGCGATGCGGGCGCGGGCGTCGCCGTCGCTGGTCCACTCCATGACGTTGCCGAGCAGATCGCAGACGCCGTCGGGGGTGCAGTCGCCGGGGTGGGTGCCGACCGCGGCCGGGCCGGTGATCGCGGGGCCCTTGAGCAGCGCGTCGGCGGGCGCGAGCGGGCCGCGCTGGGCGGCGAACTCCCACTCGGCCTCGGTCGGTAGCCGCTTGCCGAGCGCGCTGCAGGCGGCGTCGGCCTCGGTCCAGGTCACGTTGCGGGCCGGCAGATCGGGCCCATCGCCGGTGCGCGGCGGCAGGTCGAGCGCGGTCCGCACCGCGAGCGCGGTCATCTCCAGGCGATCGATCAGGAACGGCGCGACCTCGGTCGACTGGCGGGCGAGGGCGTTGGGGTAGCGCGCGGCCAGCGTCGGATCGGCGCCCATGGTGAAGCCGCCGCCGGGTAGCCGGACCATGCCGGGCGGGGCGCCGGCGTCGATCGGCCCCGGGCCGCTCACGGCGTCGGCCACGCCGCCATCGTCGGCGACCGCGCCCGGGCTGCGCCCGCGCCCGCGGCTGCCGCCGATCAGCACGACCACCGCCACGCCCGCGACCGCGAGCGCGCCGAGCCCGACCGCCAGCCGGCGGCGCGCGCTGCTGCTCGCGTGATCGCCACCTCGTCGGCCGCCGGGTCCCGCCTCGCCGGTGACCGGGTCGGCGGTCGGCGCCAGCGCCGCATCGGCGGCGATCTCGCTCGGCGTGCGGCCGCGCGAGCGATGGCCGCCCGGCGTCGGCGCCGCCTGCACGGTCCCGGGTGGCGCGCTGGCCTGGTCGCGGTTGCCGCCCGCGCGGCCGCGGAAGCGCGGCACGGTGGCGTCGCGCAGCTCGGCCGGCGCCTTCGCCCACGCCTCGGTCCACGCCTCGCGCAGGGCGTCGGCGTGCGGGTAGCGCGCGCCGATGTCGTCGGCCAGCGCCCGCTCGCAGAGCTGGTAGCAGCCCTCGGGCAGGCCGGTCCGCACGCTGCGCAGCGGCGGGAACTCGCGGGCCAGCACCTTGCGTAGCACCTCGGTCATCGAGTCGGCGACGAACGGTGAGCCGCCGCTCAGCATCTCGTACAGCATCACGCCCATCGCGTAGACGTCGCTCCACGCGCCGATCTCGCCGCGGTTGCCGGCGACCTGCTCGGGCGCCATGTACGCCGGCGTGCCCATCAGCGCCCCCGACTGGGTGAGGGTGCTGCCGCCGGCGGTGCGCGCGATGCCGAAGTCGAGCAGCTTGGCGACCTCGCCGTCGTCGGTGTCGGCGATGAACACGTTCTCGGGCTTGAGGTCGCGGTGGACGATGCCGGCGCGGTGGGCGGCGCCGAGCCCGCGCAAGGCACCCTCGAACACCAGGTTGACCCGGGGCAGCGGCATCGCCGCCGGCGGCGCCGCGATCTCGCGCCGCAGGGTGTGCCCGAGCAGCAGCTCCATCACCAGGTACATCGTGCCGTCGTCGTCGGCGCCGAAGTCGAAGATCGAGACGACGTGCCGGGTCTTGAGCGCGGCCACCGCCGCCGCCTCGCGCTGGAACCGGGTCCGCGCGGCCTCCATCCCGGCCGAGCCGCCGTGCAGCAGCTTGAGCGCGACCGCCGACGCGGTGTCGGGGTTGACCGCGCGATAGACCGCGCCCATGCCGCCGGCGCCGATCAGGCGATCGATCTGGTACTTGCCGACCACGGGGCCGCGCAGGAGCTGGGCCTCGTCGGTCGGACACCGCTTCCACCCGTGAGGGTAGGTCGATCGGCAGGCCGGGCAGTACACGAAGTGCGCAGTGTACTCCGGGCGGGGCCGCGGACGCCGGCCGTGACGCGCGTGGTCCCGGTCGGCTACCATGGACGCTTGCGATCACGCCCGTCGTTCGTCCTCGTCGCCGGGCTGATCAGTGCGGTGCTGGCGGCCCGTGCCGCAGCCCAGCCGACCCCCGCGCCGGGTTCGGGTTCGGGTTCGGGTTCGGTCTCGGGCATCACCGCCGACGCCATCGCCGCGATGCATCCGCTCGAGCCCCACGCTCGCAGCGCGATGCGGGCGATCTGCGAGGCCGGCGACGCCGGCTGCGATCGCATGGCGCTGCTCGGCCGCCTCGAGCGGGCCACGCTCATCCGGGCCCTGCGCGACCGCAACCTGATCGTCGATCCCGCGCCCACCGGCAAGCGCATCGGCCGGATCCTCGTCGTCACCCTGCCGCCGTTCGGCAAGGAGGTGGGCTTGCTCCAGTGGGCCAACCGGCTCCACGTCGACAGCAAGGCCAGCATCATCGCCCGCGAGGTCATCGCCCGGCCCGGCGACCCGTGGAGTCAGGACGCGATCGACGAGACCCAGCGCAAGCTGCGCGATCCGCTGTTCGCCAGCGTCGCCCTGATCGTCCCGGTCCGCTCGGCCGACGAGACCTCCGATCCGGCCACCGTCGATCTGCTGGTGGTCAACCGCGACATCTTCAGCTTGCGCATGAACTCCAACTACGAGCTCCAGGACCGCCAGATCATCTTCCTGGCCCTGTCGCTGTCGGAGAACAACTTCCTCGGCCGGCGGAAGCTGGCGGCGTTCACCTTCACGATGGACCAGGGCTCGATCGCGCTCGGCCCCCTGTACATCGACAAGAACCTGCTCGGCCGGCGTCTCGACCTCCGCCTGCGCGGCGGGCCGATCTTCAGCCGCGCCACCGGCGCGCTCGAGGGCAGCGACGGCGCGATCACGCTGTCCCGGCCGCTGTGGTCGCTCAAGAGCAAGTGGAGCTGGAACCTCGCGGTGTCGGGCGGCAACACCGTCGAGCGCCGCTTCACCGGCGCCAGCCTCGACACCTACGACGCCGACGGCGATCGGACCACCACGGACGACCAGGTGCCCTTGCGCTATCGCCTGCGCCGGTGGTCCGCGGGCGGCGGCCTGGTCCGGGCCTGGGGCGATCGCTTCGAGCAGCGCGTGACCGTCGGCTACGCCCTGTCAAGCCAGCGACCGTCGATCCAGGACGACGTCGTCGCCACCACCGCGCCTGCGGTCCTCGACCAGTTCCGAGCCGACGTCCTGCCGCGCTCGGAGCGGGCCGGCCAGGCCTCGGTCTCGTACGAGATCTTCACCGCGCACTACCGCGACTACATCGACATCGATCTCTACGATCTCGCCGAGGACGTCCGGCTGGGGCCGCGGCTCGAGGTCGGGCTCGGCGCCGCGCCGCGCCTGCTCGGCTCCGACCGGCCGTTCGGGCGGGCGTCGCTCGACGCCGCCTGGACCGTGCCCTGGGGCGGCGACGGCCTGGCCTCGCTGTCGGCGTCGCTGTCGACCCGCATCGAGGACGGCGCGGCGGTCGATCGCAGCGCCCAGACCACGCTGCGGGTGGTGTCGCCCGCGACCCCGGCCGGCCGCCTGGTCGGCGAGGTCCGGCTCGCCGGCCTGTTCCGCGAGCGCGGCAACGGTTACTTCACGCTCGGCGGCGACAGCGGCCTGCGCGGCTTCAACGTCGGCGCGTTCAAGGGTGAGCGCCGCGCGGTGGCCCAGCTCGAGGCCCGGACCCGCTCGGCCCGGTTCCTGTTCGGCATCCGCTGGGGCCTGCTCGCGTTCTACGACGTCGGCCACGCCGCCGACACCGTCCGCGAGCTGGCGCTGCAACACGACGTCGGCATCGGCCTGCGCTCGCTGACGCCGCAGCTGTCGCGCCAGGTCTTCCGCTTCGATCTCGCGTGGCCGCTGACCGGCGACCCGGTCACCCGCTTCCACCCGCGGTTCATCGCCGGCTACAGCCAGGCGTTCTGAGACCCTCGCGCTACGCCAGCCGGCGCGCGATCGGTCGACCCGCGCTGCCGCTGCCCGCGCCCTCGACCGCACGCATCCGTCCGCTCTCGCCCGGCATCAGCTCGGGCACCATCACCGCCCGGCCGACGGTGATCTGCAGGCCGTGGCCGAGCTCCTCCTGGAACATGTCGGCCTTGCGCATGAGCTGGGTGTCCTCGGCCAGCGGCCCGTCCTTGGCCACCAGATCGAGCACGATGGTCTGGCCGGCTCGCGACGCGACCAGATCGTCGATGCGCTGGCGGTGGCCCGAGTCGAGGCCGTCGGCCAGCCGCAACAGCGCGGTCATCCGCCGGAGCTGGACCCGTCGCTCCTTGGGCAGATCGGCGTCGGCGATGACCTTGCGGGCGTCGGCCGCGGACTTGCGGTGACAGCGCGCGAGCAGCGCGACCATCTCGCGGTGCAGGCCGTCGAGCCCGGGGATGCGGCCCCACCGGATCATGTACTCGCTGTGCTTGTGGTGGCCGCGGGTGTGGACCACTTCGCCGACGTCGTGGAGCAGGGCCGCGACCTCGAGCACGACCCCGAGCTCGTCGGGCAGCTGGTGGACGTCGCGCAGCTGGCTGAACAGGGCGCGGGCCAGCTTGCGGACCTGCTCGCCATGGGTGGTGTCGTGATCGACCCGGCTGGCGAAGCTGCGGGCCGCGGTCAGCACCGCCTTGTCCTGGGCGCCCTCCGCCCGCAGCAGGTCCTCGGCCGCGGCCTCCGCCAGCTCGAGCAGCAGCGCCTCGCGGATGCCGACCGCCGGCGCGATCAGTCGCTGGACGCCGAGCTGGCGGGCCACGGTGGTCAGCACCAGCGCCGCCACCGCCACCACCTCGGCGCGATCGCGGCGCAGGCCGTAGCGGGCCATCCGCCCGTCGACGTCGAGGGCCAGCAGCTCGGGCAGGCCCCGCTCGAGCCCCGCCAGCTCGATGGTCGGCTGGGTCGGGTGGCCGTCGCCGTAGATCCGGCCGAGGGTCTCGGCGTTGCCGCCGCAGCAGGCCGCGGTCACCAGCTCCTGCCGTCGGGGTAGCACGCTCTGGATCACGCTGGCGGCGTAGCGCCGGACCATGCCGGCCTCGACGTCGCCGATCACGCCGTTCTGGCTGTTGAGGCCGAAGACCTCGACCAGGCGCACGGTGCCGATCGGCAAGGACGAGCCGATCCAGCTCGTCGTGCCCGGGCCCGGGGGCCGCAGGTTGACCTCGAGGCTGCCGCCGCCGAGATCGAGGATGCAGCGCGGCACCGGCGGCGCACCGGGGCCATGGCCGAGGCTGTGGATGACCGCCTTGCGGACCAGGCGGGCCTCCTCGTCGCCGTCGATGACGTCGACCTCGATCCCGGCCTCGTGGTGCAGGCGGTGCAAGAGCACGTCGCGGTTGCCGGCCGAGCGCACGGCGCTGGTCGCGACCGCGCGGTAGCTGCCGACCCCGTGGCGATCGAACACCTCGCGGAAGTGGCGGAACGCGGTCACCGCCTCCTCGATGATCTCGCTGTCGAGCTCGCCGCGGGTGAACGCGCCGTGACCAAGGCGCACCGGCACCCGCTCGGCCTCGATCCGCACGAGCGCGCCGGCGGCGGTCAGCTCGGCCACGACCATGCGGATCGCGTTGGAGCCGGCGTCGATCGCGCCGAGCATGGTGCGGACGGTCACGAGGTTCTCTGTCCGCTAGATAACACGTCGCGCGGTGCGTCCGGGCTGCCGATCAGGTCCGCCACGAGGCAGATCCCCGGCCGACACCCTCGCGTCACCCGAGCCCGGCTCACCTGGGGCCCGGTGCGCTACCGTCGGTGTCCGGGGGGACGTCATGGCCAAGCCCAAGCAGTCGAAGTCGTCGCCACCCGCGCTCGGACCCGAGGCCGGGCCCACCTTCGGCGAGGTGGTCGAGCGGGCCGGCCTGATCGAGAAGACCTCGACCGCGACCCGCAGCATCATCGACCAGTTCAACCAGGGCGCGACCGAGCACGCGCGGGTCAGCCTGACCGTGGTGTCCTGCTACACCTGCGCTGCGGCCAAGGCCTGCTGCTCGCTCATCACCACCGCGTACCTCTACGAGGCGGTGCCGATCGTGGTCCGGCTCAAGGGCGAGGGCAGGGACACCCCCGAGCTGCGGGCCCGGCTGCAGGAGGCCGCGCACGCGATGGAGACCACCCGCAAGGAGGCCTACCAGCGGCCGTGCGTGTTCCTCGGCGCCGATGACCGCTGCACGATCTACGAGGATCGGCCCTCGGTGTGCGGCACCCACCTGGTGACGTCGCCGCCGGCCGCGTGCAGCGACCCGTCGATCCACGTCATCGACACGATCGACAACCCGATCAAGGATGCCCGCCAGCCCGAGTTCGAGGAGGCGTTCACGCTGTTCACCGGCCTGCGCCGGATCGACCAGCGCTACCGCGGCGCGCTGCCGCGGATGGTGCTGCTCTGCCTCGAGGCCTGGCCGCGCCGCGACTACATCGCGTACCTCGCGGCCCGGGCGCTGCCCGCCGCCCACCGCTACCTGTGGGCGACCCGCTGATCGGCGCGGGTCGGGCCGGGTCAGGCGACGGCCCGCATGCCCGGCGCCGGCGCCTCCTCGGGCGCGACCGTCTGGGCCGGTCCGTGCGTGCGCGAGGACGACCAGTCGGGGCTGCAACCTTGCGAGCTTCGCCATCAACCCGTGCCGCGTTCGGCCGGGTCAGGCGTCGCAGATCGGCGGCAGCGCTGCCAGCAGGCGCTCTACGGCGCTCTGGTCCGCGGCGGCGGCGAGCTCGACGGCCAAGGCGCGCAGCCGCGCCGGCTCATCACAAGCAGCGACGCGCGCCCTCAGCTCGGCCCGCGTGGCCCCGTGTCGATCGATCAGGGCGTGTACGACGCTGCGGACACCTTCGACCTCGCCCTCCTGCCGGCCGGCCTCCCGGCCCTCCTGTCGACCGGCTTGCCGGCCCTCTTGCCGGCCGGCTTCCCGGCCCTCGCCGAAGTAGCGCCGCGCGAAGTCGCTCTGGTACTCGTACTTGCCAGACTGCATCTCGTCCTCCAGGACTCGGCGCGCCGCCTCGTTCAAC
>JAYVSF010000067.1:0-15501 GCA_043775605.1 Myxococcales bacterium | reverse complement strand
GACCGACGAGGGCGCGCGCAAGCTGGCCGAGCTCGACCGAGCGATCGCGGCGCTCGACGCCGAGCTCGAGGACCGCCTCGTGCGGGCGCGCGACCTCGGACAGCCGATGCCCTTCGACCGGCTCCGCGCCTGCTTCAACCTCACGCCGACCGAGCAGCGTGCGCTGTGGATCCTCATCGCGGTCGAGGTCGCGCCGCGGCTGCGCCAGCTCACCCGCTACCTCATCAATGAGGCCAGCCGGGTCCACGCCGACCTCGGCCTGCTCGAGCTGCTGGTCTACTCGGCCCGCGCGACCCGTGACCGGCTGGTGATCGAGACCGGCCCCGACGCCACCCTGTTCCGCTACCGGCTGGTCGAGAGCGTCGGCCGCGGCGGGATCGACGACTGGCCGTGGTTGCTGCGACCGCTGCGGGTCAACCGCCGCGTCCTCGAGCTCGTCCACGGCGTGGTCCGGCTCGATCACGAGGTCGCCCGGGTCGCCGAGCTCGTCGACGAGCCGCCCGCGGGTGACACCCTGCTGCTCGACGATGCGCTCAAGCTCGAGGTCACCGAGCTGGTCCGGTCGGCGGTGGCAGGCGCCGGCCGCGCGATCATGCCGCCGGCGGTGGTGCTGTCGGGCAACGAAGGTTCCGGCCGCAAGGCGCTGGTCTACGGCGCCGCCCGCACCCTCGGGCTGACGGTCCTGCGAGTGCGCTGCGCCGAGCTGCCCAAGGAGCCGCGCGAGGTCGAGGACCTGGCCCGGGCCATCGTCCGCGAGGCGGTCCTGTTTCGCGCCGTCCCGCTGTTCGAGGACATCCACCTGCTCGGCGTGGAGCCGGGCAGCGACCGCCCCGACCGGGCCAAGCTGATGGACCAGGCGGCGCTGGCCCGGTTCCGAGGGCCGGTCACCGCCACCTGTCCCCGGGTCGACACCCGCCCGGTCACGCTCCAGCGCGGGGTGGTGATGCGCGAGGTGCCGGTGCCGTCCGAGGCGCGCCGGGCCGAGCTCTGGCGGCGGGTGCTGACGAGCCGGGCGCCGGCGCTCGACTTCGATCGCGCGGCCGCCCGCTACCCGATCACCGGCGGGCTCATCCTGCAGGCCGCGGAGGCGGCGGCGGCCCTCTCGGCCGCGCGGGGCGAGGCCGTGACCGACGACGACGTCCATGCCGGTCTGCGCGGCACGCTCGACGTCAAGCTGTCGACGCTCGGGGTCCGCATCACCTGGCGCCAGACCTGGGACGACCTGGTCCTGCCCGACGACAGCATGGCCGAGATGCGCGAGTTCATCGCCCGCGTCCGCCACCGTCGGCGGGTCTACGACGACTGGGGCTTCAAGCGGAAGATGGCCAAGGGCCTCGGCTTGTCGGCCCTGTTCTCGGGGCCGCCGGGCACCGGCAAGACCATGGTCGCCGGCATCATCGCCGACGAGCTCGCGCTCGACCTCTACCAGATCGACCTGTCGCGCATCGTCTCCAAGTACGTGGGCGAGACCGAGAAGAACCTGGCCGGCCTGTTCGACGCCGCCGAGGCCGGCCACGCGATCCTGCTGTTCGACGAGGCCGACTCGTTGTTCGCCAAGCGGACCGAGGTCAAGTCGTCGGTCGATCGCTACGCCAACCTCGAGGTCAACTACCTCTTGCAGCGGATGGAGGCGTTCAACGGCATCACCATCCTCACCACCAACCTCGACTCGTCGATCGACGACGCCTTCCGGCGCCGGATCTCGTTCCGGGTCGACTTCCCGATGCCCGAGCCCGAGGATCGCGAGCGGCTGTGGCAGGCGATGCTGCCGCGGGAGGCCGACGTGGCCGGCGACATCGACTTCGAACTCCTGTCCGACAAGTACGAGATGACCGGGGGCTACATTCGCAACGCCGTGCTGCGGGCGGCCTTCCTCGCCGCCGACGACGCCGGGCCGATCACCATGAGCCACCTGGTGCGCGCGGCCAACCTCGAGTACGTGGCGATGGGCAAGGTGATCGCGTCGAAGCACGGGTGAGCCTCACCTTCGCCGAGACCATCACGGCTGACGCGCGACGATCATCAGCGTCTTGCCGACCCGGTCGGTGTACCCTCGCCGGCCATGAAGTCGTGTGCGTCGCTGGCCCTGCTGCTCGGTGCAGTCCTCGCAGCCTGCAACCCTGACCACGGCGGCGTGGTCACGGTCTTCACCGACGCGGGCGACATCGACGGGCCGACCGACGCGGCCATCGACGGGGCGGTCACGATCCCGCCGTTCCGCAACCCGGTCACGCTCGACGACCTGCCGCTGGCCCGCGCCGCGGTCGAGCGCCTCGGCGTCGGCCCGCGGGTCGCGTGTGATCAGTGCCACGGCCTCACCCCCGGCCAGTTCCAGGACTGGCTGGCCTCGACCAGGGTCGCCAACACCTGTCTGACCAACCTGCAGCCGTCGACGCCGGCGGAGGCCGTGCAGATCCTCGATTGCTTCCGGACCGAGGCCGGCCAGCCGTACACGCCGCACCGGCTCGGCGTCTACACCACCGCCGCGTCGCTCGGCTGGTTCCGCGCCGTCCTCCAGCTCGCGTACGGCACCAACTGGCCGCCCCGGTTCGCCGACTGGACCGGCGCGATGCTGATGCCGCGCAACGTGCCCAACCTGCTCACACAGGAGGAGTTCGACATCGTCGCCGAGTGGTTCGCGCGCGGCCTGCCCGAGCTCGCCAACGTCCTGACCGAGGTGCCGCCGACCGGTGACTGCGTCGGCGACATCCAGCCGGCGGTCGCCACCCACGTCGCGGCGATGCAGACCGAGGGCTGGCGCACGCTCAACCGCGACGCCGGCATCAACATGCTCGGCTGCGTCGGCGCCGCCACGCCGCGCGACTGCCTGGCCACCTACCCGCTGGCGAGCGCCGCCGCCTGGGGCCAGACCTGGGGCACCGCTCAGCCGACGACCACGCTGCGGATCCTTTCGCAGTACAGCTACAACTCGTCGTACTGGACCCGCAGCTCGGCCGACGGCCGATTCGTCGCCCACGGCGGCGGGCCCAACGGCGCCGCCAGCATCATCGACCTGATGCAGAACCGCCGCATCCCGGCCGCCGCGCTGTACGACCCCGGCTTCTTCCCCGACAACTCCGGCTTCGTGCTGCAGGGCGGGGCCCGCCCGTGGTGCCGGCAGTCGCTGCTCACCAGCAGCCCGGCCCAGGTCACGTTCAACGAGCCCGAGTGCTCGACCGTCAACGTGGTCGGCCTGTACCAGCACGTCGGCGCGGTCCACAATTCCGACTACTGGGCGGTGTCCGGCCAGTTCGTCAGCGACAACGGCAACGGCGAGCCGGCCGCCCACTTCGGCTCGACCTCGACCGACGAGCTGACGCCGATGATCTGGAACGGCACCAGCTACACGCCGCGCCCCCAGATCGAGGTGGCGACGCCGAACGCCGGCGACACCGAGATCTCGCCGTCGGCCCGGTTGCTGCTCAGCCGCGCCGCCAACGCCGCCGGCCAGAACGGCTTCATCCTGCGCAAGCTCGAGGCCACCCCGAGCGGCAACAGCTACACCGTGACCACGCCGGTCATCGGCCGCTACTGCGTGCGTGGCGGCAAGCCGGCGTTCAGCTACGACGAGCGCTGGCTGGTCTACCACCACTGGGTCGAGGCCGCCGACTGGATGGCGCTCGGCTACGGCAGCGCCAACGATCCCGAGTTCATGAACCTGGTCGCGGCCGGGACCTCGAACATCTTCCTGCTCGACCTCACCACCGGCGCGGTCCACCGGCTGACCAGCATGGCCGCCGGTCAGCGCGCGATGTTCCCCCACTTCCGCAGCGACGGCTGGATCTACTTCATCGTCAAGCGGGTGCCGGCCGCGGGCAGCGAGGTCGTGGTCGCCAGCGACGCCGCCCTCGTGTTCGAGCAGTGACGGCTCAGGTCAGGTCCGACCACCAGCGGGCGCGGATCCGGTCGCGGTAGGCGACCAGGGTCGGCATGCCCTCGAGCGCGCGCCGGACCGGCGTCTCGTTGGGGAACCGGAGCTGGCCTTCGAGGAACGGGTACAGCGTGGCGTCGCAGACGTGCGGCGTGTCGCCGAGCAGGTACAACTGGTCGCCGAGCAGATCGGCGCAGGCCTGGAAGTCGGCGATCGCCATCGCGCAGATCTCGTCGACGCTGTGCCGGCCGGTGCCCTGGGCCACCATCGCCTTCTTGACCTTGCGCCGGATGAGCGGCAACAGCAGGCGCACCGGCGCGGGCATGATCGCGCCCAGCTCCTTGCAGCGCACGGCGACGCTCAGGGGCAGGCGCCGCCGGGGCCAGCGTAGTCGTACGGGAAGTTGCGCTTGGCGGTGACGATGTCACGGACGGCGGCGCAGCTGCTCAGGCCCTCGAGCTTGAACCAGCCGTCGAGGAAGTCGACCAGGTCGACCCCGGCGGTGCCGGCGTTGCGCAGCGCCGCGACCTTGAGGTACGCCGGCTGGACCCGGTTGACGTCGGCGTGGGTGGTCGCGGTCTGCTGATCGTCGTCGGGCGCGCCCGCGTCGCCGAGGTCCCACAGGATCTCCGACACGGTGCTCTCGCTGATCGGCTGCGCCAGGCCGGCGCCGCTCGCCCGGCGGACCTCGGTGTCGATGTTCTCGAAGAACCCGCCGCCCGAGTTGCTGTCGGAGTAGATCGGCTGGCCCGACACCGACTGCGCCCAGTAGGTGGCGAAGCCCTCGGACCAGGCCAGGCGAGGATCGGTCGGCGCGCCGTTGTGGCCGCCGCCCGGCGAGTCGCTGCGGCCGACGGTGTCTTCGACGAAGTGGCCGATCTCGTGCAAGATCACGGTGTCGTCGTAGCCGTCGTCGTCGCTGGCGGCGCCCAGCAAGTGGACCGTGCCGCCGCCGTAGTAGGTGCCGTCCTGGCTGCCGCGGACCCAGCGCAGCCGCAGCGCGGTCGGCGCCGCGATCGCAAGGTCGTCGGTGAGCACGTCCATGGCGCTCGCCGCCTGATCGAAGACGTTGAACGCCTCGGCCTCAGCGCTGGCGGCGGTGATGACCAGATCGATCGTGGTCTCGGCGGCGGACGCGAAGCTGGGCGAGCCGAAGCCGTGGACCGCGTTGGCGCTGTTGACGACCGAGATCGGCCGGCCCTTGTAGACGCTGCGCGCGACCGCGGTGACGTGGATCATCGCGCCGACGGTGGCGGTGAAGCGCGCGACGTAGCTGCCATTGTCGGCGGTGATCACCGTCGCCAGCGCCTGCTGGGTGGCGTCGTCGATCACGGTCACGGTGATGCCGCGCACCGGCTGCAACCGGATCGCGCCGACCGGACCGGTGCCGGTCTGCGGCCGATCCTCGTAGCGGATCTCGCCCGCCACCATCGCCGGCTCGGCCGCGGCGCGACAGCCATAGCCGGTGACGTCGTCGACGTAGGCGCAGACCTGGCCGTCGCCGCAGGTGGTGTCGGTGAGCGCGCCGGCGGTGCAGCGGCTGAGGAGGTCGCCGACGCAGCGGCCGAGCGGGCCGACGAAGGCACAGGCCTCGGCCACGCAGCTGTAGCCGGTCGCGGTGTCGACGTAGCCGCACTCGAGCTGCTCGGCACCACAGTCGCGCTTGGTGACGACGTCGCTGGCGCAGGTCACGACGGTGTTGCCGGCGCAGCGCTGGCCGCTCGGGGCCCCGCACGCCGGATCGACGTCCGAGCCGCAGGCCGCGAGCCCGGCGACCATGACCAGGACGACGAGCGCTCGGAGCCTCACGGGCGCACCTCCTGGACCGCGGTGCCGTCGGGCAGGTAGATGAGGGTGCCGGCCGGCGCGTCGGCGGCGGCGGCGCCGATGTGGACCTGGGTGGCGGCGCCCATCCGCTTGCCGTTGACGATCACGACCGCGGTGGCGATGACGTCCCGGCCGGTGCCGTGGGCGAGCTCGACGGTGGCGTGGGCCAGGCCGACCGCGCCGGCGGTCGCGGCCGTCACCTGCGACGGCTGGCCGTCGATGGCCAACTCGAGGCGTTCGAGGTCGCGCCCGGGGGTCGCGGTCAGCACCAGCTCGTAGCGATCGACGGTCGCGGTGCCGGCGAGCGGGCGGGCGACGAGGCTCAGGGTGATCGGCGCGCCCGGCTTGTCGGCCCCGCGGGTCGCGGTCGGGGCCGCGGTCGTCGGCCCGGTCGTGGTCGCGGTCGGGCCCGCGATCGTGGTCGCGGTCGGGCCCGCGGTCGGCGGCGACGGCGGGTTGCTGCCACAGGCCGCGAGCGCGCCGCACAGGAGCCAAGGGACGAGTCCACGTAGTGCTCTCATGTCCGGGACCGTAGCACCGGTCGCGCCCGGGTCGCTGTGACCTCGGTCTACAACACCTGCGCCAGGTTCTCGATCGCGATCCGTCGCAGCTTGAGGTACCGGTCGACGTCTGCGAGCTGCGCCGCGGCCCAGGCGAGCAGGGCGTTGCCGTCGCCGAAGGCGCGACGAAAGCCGTCCGGCCAGTGATGACGCCACGCGACGATCTATCGCCCGAGCGCGACCCTGTTCCTGTTGCTCAAGCAGGCGCGGCTGACCGGCCACAGACCTCGACGACTGTCTGCAGTTGCTCGCGCACTGCGTCGTGCACGGCGAGCGCGCCGACGTCGCGCAGGTCATCGCCGGGCTCGGCGCGCTGCCGCCGACCGCCGACCTGGCGCTGGCGTCACGGCGACCGATCTTGCGGGCCGCCCTGGTGCGGTGACGGGCGCAGCCCGAGCAGGACGCCGGCGTGCGCGGGATCATCGATCAGGGTGAAGCCGGCCTCGGCGATCAGCCGGCCGTAGGTCGCGCGCGGGAACAGGCCGTGGCGGTGACGCTCGTGGACCACCTCGACGTCGGCGCCCTGGCGCAGCATCAGGGCCCAGTCGATCGTGAACCAGGTGTCGTCGGGGTCGGGGTCGCGGGCCCACTGCAGCCAGCGCACGCCGCGGGTCCCGTCGGCGGTGTCGGCGCCGCCGTGGCTGTCGCTCGGCCGGAAGTCCTCGCGCGTCTTGTCGGGCACGAACAGCGCGCAGCCGCCGGGCCGGGTGTGGGCGAACGCGGTCGCGATCGCCGCGGCCAGGTCGACCTCGGTCGTGAGGTACATGATGGCGTCGCCGACCAGCACGCCGTCGAAGCTGCGGTCGAGGCGGACCGTGCGCAGGTCGCCGACCACGTGCTCGCAGTCGGGGTTGATGGACGCCGAGGCCGCGAGCATGGTCGGCGAGCGATCGACCAGCGTGCAGACGAAGTCGCGGCGCAGGTGCGACGCGATGCAGCCGCCGCCGGCGCCGAGGTCGAGCACCGTGCGCGGCGCCGCGACCCGCGCGCGCCACAGCGCGGCGTAGTGCACCGCCTCCCACTCGTGGTCGGCGGGCGGGGTCACCAGGTGCCACCAGCTCGCCAGGTCGTCGTACAGCACCATGCTCACCGACGCTAGCAGATCGTCGGTGCGACCGCGGGGCCGGGCCGTCTGCGTCCACGCCGCCTTGACCCGCGCCACCAGCGCCGAGCGCTCGTCGCCGGTGTACAGGTCGTCGGGCGCGTGGTTGGTGTTGACCGCGAAGGCGTCTTTGTTTCACAAACTCTCACAGGGTTGGCCAAAACCAACCCCGACTTGTCGATCGATCGGCCCGGTACCAGCGTGCCTGCCCGATCTGTACGGAATCTGAGCCGAGGGTTGGTCGGCGCGCCCGGCCGAGTCTTCGGAGACCTCATTCTGACCAACCCTCTCAGGACGAGGGTGGGCGCGGCTGCCGGCTGTCGACCAGCGCGTGGAGGAGGCCGCCGGCCGGCAGGTAGACCAGGGCCAGCGCGATCTGGACGTAGGCGGTGAGCGCGCGGAACAGCAGCACGACCACGACCGCGCCGCCGTCGGACAGCTGGCCGCCGAAGAACGCCCCGGCGCCAGCCTCGGGGATGCCGGGCGCCGGCGCGATGTACGTGAACGCCTGGTAGAGGATCGCGATCGGGACGATCGCGGCGAGCGAGTCGGCGTCGAACATCCAGGCCAGGACCACGAGCAGCCCGATGTACGCGCCGTAATAGAGGACGTGGCTGGCCGCGATCGCCAGCCAGCCGCCGACGCCGATCGAGCGCAGCGCCGCCAGCCGTGCGAGCGAGCCGCGCACCACCTGCGCGCTCTTGCCGATCGCCCGGGTCGCGAGCGGGCCGGCGAACCAGCGGCCGAGCGCGCGCTCCAGCCGATCGAGCGCGCGCTGGGTCGGGCCCGGCGCCATCGTGCCGACCACGAACGAGCCGACCAGGGCGCAGCCGAAGCCGAGCGCGCACACCAGCGACAGCACCGCCCAGCGCGGGATCGCCGGGCCGTAGCCGAGCCCGAGCAGCACGCAGGCCAGGGTCATGAACAGGGCGAAGCTGGTCGCGAACTTGCCGAACGAGATCGCCAGCGCGGCGTCGACCGGCACCCCGCGTCGGGCCATCACGTAGACCGCCGCCGGCTCGCCCAGGACCGCGCCCGGGCTGATCCACGAGAACAGATCGTTCGCGATCGACGCGTCGAACGCCGCGCCCAGCCCGACCCGGACCCCGAGCACCCGACCGAAGACGATCATCCGGATCATCTCGACCACCAGCACGACCGCCGCGCACCCGGCCAGCGCCAGGCCCTTGCCCAGGCCGAGCCCGTAGAGCTCGTGGACCGCCCGCGCCAGCACCGCCCACGGCGGCATCGTCCACCACACGCCGGCGACGGTGAACAGCACGAACCCCGCCAGCATCAGCACGAACCGTCGTCGCGACGTCACGGTCGCGACCAGCGGCGACTCGGGCGGGGCGGCCGCGGTCACGCCAGGTTCGCGAGGTGGTCGAGCTCGGTCCGGCACGCGGTCGCGAACGCGGCCAGCCGCTCGTCGGGGATGTCGAACCGCGGCTGCAGCCGGAGGATCTTCCAGTCGTGGCCGCACACGAACGGGAAGTAGCCGCGCCGGTACAGCCGGTAACACAGCAGCGGGCCGACCGTCGGCTGGTGGGCCAGCTCGGGCATGCCGAAGTATTCGAACGACAGCCACGGGTGATCGCTCTGGCGCAGCTCGACGCCGATCATGAAGCCGGCGCCGCGGACCTCGCGGACCAGCGGGCTGTCGCCGAGCGCCCGGGCCAGGGTCGCCCGGAACTCCGCGCCGCGGCGGGCGACCGACGCGATCAGCTCGTCGGTGAGCAGCTCGAGCGTGGCCAGGGCGGCGACGCACGACAGCCCGTTGTAGCCGAACGTGGTGTTGTGCGACTCGCCGATGAAGAAGTTCTTGCCGTAGGCCCGCTCGAACAGCGCGCGGTGGGTCAGCATCACCGAGATCGGCATCAGCCCGCCGCCCAGCGTCTTGGCCAGCAGCACGACGTCGGGCTGGCGCGGCCAGTCGGCGGTCATGAGGAACTTGCCCGAGCGGCCGAGCCCGGTCTGGACCTCGTCGGCGACCAGCAGCGCGCCGTGGCGCTCGGTCAGCTCGGACAGCGCCGCGATCATCGCCGGTGACAGCGCCCGCACGCCGCCCTCGCCCTGCATCGGCTCGACCACCACCGCGCAGACGTCGCCGGCCGCCATCGCCGCCGCCAGCGCATCGACGTCGTCGAACGGCACCTTCTCGACCCCGGCCAGGTGCGGGCCGAACGGATCGCGCAGCGGCCCGGCGTGCATCAGCGCCACCGCGCCGTAGCTGCAGCCGTGGTAGCCGCCCTCGAGCCCGAGGATGCGCGGCTTGCCGGTCGCGGCCCGAGCCAGCTTGAGCGCGGCCTCGACCGCGTCGGCGCCGCTCATGCCGAAGAACGCGTTGCCGTAGCCGGTCCGCTCGCACAGCCGGCGCGCCAGTCGCCCGGCCCACGGGTTCACCCGCGACGGGAACCAGTTGGGCGCATCGGAGTCGAGGAACGCGCGGATCGCGTCGGCGACCGCCGGGTTGCGGTGGCCGAGCATCTGGGTGCCGTGGAAGTCCTCGTAGCCGGTGCCGCTGCCGTCGTGCAGCACCCCGTCGGTGACCCGGACGAAGCGGATCGGCTCCTGAGCCAGGCGGGCACGCTCGGCGATCAGCGGGTTGACGAACTGCTGGAACTCGTCGAAGCCGTCACGGAAGATCTCGGCGGCGGACTCACGCATCCCGCGAGCCTACCGGGTTCTGCCCCCGAGGATCACCGGTGGCGCGCCGACCTTGCGCGGGCTCGACGCGCCGTCCTAACGTCGGCCCGCTGCCCCGGATGGCGGCCCCACCCATGTCGACGCCGTCGCAGCCCTCTGGTCACGCCCACTCCGGTCACTCCACCGCGCTCACCATCGCCGCGCTCGGCGTGGTCTTCGGCGACATCGGCACCAGCCCGCTGTACGCGCTCAAGGAGTGCCTGTCGGAGCACTACGGGCTCGAGGTCCAGCGCGCCAACGTGCTCGGCCTGCTGTCGCTCATGGTCTGGTCGCTGACGATGGTGGTCACGGTGAAGTACCTGACCTTCATCATGCGGGCCACCAACCGCGGCGAGGGCGGCATCCTCGCGCTGCTGGCGCTGGTGCCGGCCCGGCTGCGCGCGGCCCAGCCCGGCCGCCTGCGCCTGGTCACGTTCCTGGTGATCATCGGCGCCGCGCTTCTCTACGGCGATGGCATGATCACCCCCGCGATCTCGGTGGTGTCGGCGGTCGAGGGCCTGGGCGTGGCCACCACCAAGCTCGACGCCGCGATCGTGCCGATCACCTGTGGCCTTCTGTTCGTGCTGTTCCTGGTCCAGCGCCACGGCACCGCCCGGGTCGGCGCGCTGTTCGGCCCGATCATGGTGGTGTGGTTCGTCGGCCTGGCCGGCCTCGGGATCTGGCACGTCGCCGAGCACCCGGAGGTGCTGGCCGCGCTGTCGCCGCACCACGCGATCTGGTTCGTCAGCCATCACGGCTTCACCGGCTTCGCCGTGCTCGGCTCGGTCGTCCTCTGCGTCACCGGCGGCGAGGCGCTCTACGCCGACATGGGTCACTTCGGCATGCGGCCGATCCGCGTGGCCTGGCTGCGCCTGGTGATGCCGTCGTTGATCCTCGCCTACTTCGGCCAGGGCGCGGTCGTGCTGGCCCACCCCGAGGCCGCGGCCAACCCGTTCTTCGCGATGGTCCCGGGCGGCCTGCCGCTCTACGTCCTCGTCGGCCTGGCCACCGCCGCGACCATCATCGCGTCGCAGGCGCTGATCTCGGGCGCGTTCTCGCTGACCCACCAGGCGGTGCAGCTCGGCCTCTTGCCGCGCTTCTTCGTCCGCCACACCTCCGAGCACACGGAGGGGCAGATCTACCTGCGCGGCATCAACTGGTTCCTGGCGCTCGGCGCGATCGCGCTCGTGGTCGGGTTCCGCTCGTCGGCCGGGCTGGCTGCGGCCTACGGCATCGCCGTGTGCGGGACCATGGCGATCACCTCGATCTGCTTCGCGGTGGTGGCGCGCACGGTTTGGGGCTGGCCGGGCTGGAAGTGGGGCGGCCTGCTCGTGCTGTTCCTGGTGTTCGACCTCGGCTTCCTCGGCGCGAATCTACTGAAGTTCATCCACGGCGGGTACGTGCCGGTCGCGATCGGCGCGGTCATCACCGGCGTGATGGTGATCTGGACCATCGGGCGCGCCAACCTCGTCCGCCACTACGCCGAGCGCGCGGTGCCGTGGGACGAGTTCATCCACGACCTCGCCGCCGATGGCGTGCTGCGGCCCGACCGGATCGGCGTGTTCATGGCGTCGGAGCCGCGCGGCGTGCCGCCGATGCTGCAGCATCAGGCCGAGCGGGTCGGCGCGGTGCCGGCGGTCACGCTGCTGCTCACCGTGCGCTTCGAGCACGTGCCCGAGGTGCCGGGCGCCGAGCGGATCACCGACGTCACCGACCTGGGCCAGGGCTTCCACCGGGTGGTCGCGGTCTACGGCTTCATGCAGCGGCCCAACGTGCCCGAGCTCGTCGGCGAGGTCCTGGCCCGGTTGCAGAGCCACCACCTGCTCGAGGAGGTCACCTACTTCGTCGGCCACGAGAGCTTCGTCGGCGGGCGCGGTGGGCGGATGGGCGTGATCAGCGAGCACGCCTTCCGCGGGCTGGCCCGCAACGCGATGTCGGCCACCGCGTACTTCCAGCTCCCGACCGAGCAGGTGGTCGAGATCGGCGTGCAGATCGATCTCTGACGGTTTCTGAGTCCCCGAGCAGAGTTCAAGCCGGGGTCGAGCGGTTGTGGGCGCGGCGGCCCCAGACCTCACCCATCGCTGCCCGACCAGACGGCCCCGCGACCGTGTGACGAGAGTAACCTTGCCGGGTGTCGCCGTCCGGCGTTGTTGCGCATGTGTCCCGCCGTCGAGGGCTGCTCGGCGGGGGCGTGGTCGCGCTCGCGCTGGCCCTCGGGCTCTGGCGGCTCATGGGCCCGTCGTGGGTCGATATCGAGTACCTGCCCATCCTGCTGCTCGCCGGCGGCGGCGCGTGGCTGGGGGCCGCCGCGCGCGAGGGTCGGGCCGCGCTGGGCTGGCGGCTGGTCAGCATCGCGTGGCTCGGCTCGGCGGTCGCGGTGGTGCTCTGGTTCATCGAACGGGTCGGATCGGTGCCGGCCGTCGAGCCGATCGCGACCGCCCTGTGGAACGGCTACTACCTGCTGATGGTCGCCGGGTTGGTGGCGATGGTCCCGAGGGTGCGCACACCCGGCCAGCGGGTACGGGCCACGCTCGAGGCGATCACGGTGGCAGCCGCCAGCGGCCTTTTGTTCTACTACTTCGTCTGGCGCCACGCCCCCGATCTCTTCACGCTGGTCAGCAACGGGATCGGCGAGCCGGCGGTGCTGGTCGCGGCCGCAGTGCTCCTGTCCCGCGATCGGACCGATCCAGCCGAGCGTCAGCTCGGGGCCGGCGCGCTGCTGGCCACGATCGCGGACCTCGGCCACGCGGCCGCCCGCAGCGGGCTGGACATCGCCGGCGGCGCCGACGTCGCGCTGTGCGTGAGCGCCGCCCTGATCGCGATCGCGGGCCTGCAGCGGCCGGGCTGGCGGCAGCCGCTGCGGTTGCCAATCGAGGTCGCCCTCCGGGGCCTGGGTCATCTGCCGTCGATGTCGGCGGTCGCGGTCCTGGCGGTCCTGGTCGCCGCGGCGCTCGGCAACGATCGTGGCGCGCTGGCGGTGCTGGCGATCGGCTCGGCTGCGGTGGTCGCGCTGCTGCTGGTCGGACTGGCGATGGCCCGCTACCAGACCGAGGTCGAGGAGGACGCGCGCGCGGCCCAGACCGAGAGGCTGACCGCGATCCAGCGCTACGCCGCGCTCGGGCAGATCGCGGGCGCCGCGATCCACGATCTCAACAACATGATCTGTGTCGTCGATGCCGTGGCGATGGAGCTGCGGGACCTGACGCCGGTCCCGGAGGGCGTCGCCGACCTGGAGGCCGCGAGTCGGCGCGCGGCCTCGGTCTGCCGGGACTTGCTGTCACTCGGGGCGCGGCGCCCGGGCGACGCCACCGACGTGGCCCGCGTGGTCCACGATCTCGCGTCGCTTTTGCGGCGGGTCGTGCCCCGCACTCTCGAGTTCGAGGTCGCGGCCGACGGCCCTCTCGTGGCCGCCGCCGACCGCGCGCAGCTCGAGATGGCGATCGTCAACCTCGTGACCAACGCACGCGATGCGACCGTGAAGGGCGCGGTCCGCGTGCGCGCCGAGCCGATGGTCGTCGTCGCCGGCGACGTCCATGCGCGGGGCGCCGTGACGCCCGGGCGGTGGGTCCGGATCGCGGTCAGCGACACCGGCTCCGGCATGCCGCCTGAGCTCGTGGCCCGGGTGACGCAGCCGTTCTTCACCTCCAAGGGCGCCCGCGGCACCGGGATCGGCCTCGCCCAGGTCGCCGACCTCGCCCGCCAGGCTCACGGGCACGTCGTGATCGACAGCACCCTCGGCGCGGGCACCGAGGTGTCGGTCTTCTTGCGACCGGTGTGACGCGGTGTCAAGAGTTCACCAGTCGGGCGCGCCGTCGTCAGAGGCTCGACGGTCGCGGATCACGGCGACCGCCTCCGCCCGGGGGGGCGCGAGCGAGCCTTGGCGAGCGATCAACAATGACTCTGGGCGATCGGGGTCACGCGTGGAGGATCGGGGTCTGCTTCCTCCGCCCGCGGGTCCAGTCAATGCGGCACTCGGTCCAGCGCTTGCACTCACAGCGCGCATGACCCGCAGCGTGCTCGCCGTGATCGTCGTCGCGTCCCTGGGCTGGGTCGGCACCGCCGAGGCCGGCGGCGGGATCGAGTTCGGCTTCCTCAGCGGCCGGCGCAACTACGAGGCCGCGCGCTTCAGCCGGACCGAGGGCGACACCTCGCCGTCGTTGATCGCGGCCTTCCGGGGCGCGCCGTTCTCGGGCGTCACGGTCGCTGGCGTCAGCTTCGAGTCCAACATCACGGTCAACGGCATCCGGTTCGCGGTCGGCTACGCCCGACCGTACGTGCAGTTCAGCGGGCCGATCGTCACCCACGATCCGGTGACCGCGACGACGTCGACGGTGCAGATCCGCAGCATGAAGGCGACCGAGCTCCTGTTCGCGCTCGGTTACCAGGTTGCCTTCAAGAAGGCCCGGGTGTCGTTCGATCTGGTCGGCACCGCGGACACCGTCGACACCGACATCGCGATCGCCGAGCACCAGGGCACCTACGAGTCGAGCGGCTTCGGCTTCTCGGTCCGCACCGGCGTGCGCTACCCGATCCGGCCCGGGTTCTACGTGCACGCGTCGGGCGAGGCCGGGCTGTCGGGCTCGACCACGCTCGACGCCACCGTCGGCATCGGCTCCGGCTTCCCCTGACGCTCGCTGATCGTTCAGCTAGCGCGCGTGGACCGGCAGCGCCAGCAGCGGGTCGGGCTGCGCGGCGTCGACGGTCGCGGCCAGGAAGTACTTGCCGTGGCGGAGCTGGGCCCGGACCGGCGCGTCCTTGCCGTCCGCCGTCCGGACATAGTAGGGCTCGCCCGAGTTGACCGCGCGCGCCACCGCCTCGCGCGGCTGCTGCTGCGGGAACGCCTTACCGTCCTCGATCCACGTCACCTGATCGATGTGGCTGAGCTGCCAGCCCGTGGCCGGCGTCCCCTCGATCAACCGCACCGCCGTGATCTGCTTGCGCGCCATGCGCCGATCCTGGCACCGATCGGCCCCGCGGCACCTCGGCGCGGCCGAGCGATCTCGCCGGGTTGTGAAATAGCCCGCGCCGGCTGTCGATCGCGCCCGGCGTCGTTCGACCTTCGGCTACCAACCGAACAGGAGCTAGCGCGATGACCTTCCCCAGCGGACGTTTCGTGTGGTTCGAGTACATGACCAAGGACCTCGACCGGGCCCAGGCCTTCTACGGCGAGGTCTTCAACTGGAAGACCAGCGCGATGTCGGCGCCGTCGCTGCCGGGCGGGCAGTACACGATGATCGCCGCCGGTGAGCACATGCTCGGCGGCTGGCTCGAGACGCCGCCGGGCGCCCCGGCCCACGCCCACTGGATCGCCCACCTGCAGGTCGAGAGCGCGGCCGCGACCGCCGAGGCCGTGGTCGCCGCGGGCGGCCGGATCGCGCTGCAGCCGATGGCCATGGGCGGCATGGGCAGCTACGCGATCGCGATCGATCCCTACGGCGCCGCGTTCGCGCTGTGGC
>JAYVSF010000066.1:0-14071 GCA_043775605.1 Myxococcales bacterium | reverse complement strand
ATCCACGCCCCCGCGTCGCGGGTCAGCGCCTGCTCGCTGCCGGTCAGCGCGATCCCGATCGCGGTCGCGATCAGGAGCCCGAGCACGCGCCACCAGGTCGCGCGCACGCCGCCGAGCTCGGCGAAGGTCAAGGTGATCATCGCGACCAGCGGCACGCTGTGCGCGACCACACCGATCAGGAACGCCCAGACCACGTGGCCATCGCGGGTCATCGCGCCCAGGCCGAGGCCGTCGCCGACCTGGTGCAGCAGCACGCCGGCGTAGCCCAGCTCGATCGCCAGCCGGCGATGGCGCGCGCCGGCGGCGGCGACCGCGACCACGCGGCTGATCAGCGGCGGCGCCACGAAGCCGAGGGCGCAGGCGACCAGCACCGACCAGCCGGCGGCGCTGATGGTCTCGGGCAAGAGGTGGAGCGCGACCGAGCCGGCGACCGCGATCACCGCGAACGCGCGGACCGGGGCCAGCGCCCACAGCCGGCGATGGGCGACCAGCGCCCCGATCGCTCCGAGGGAGACCGCGACCACGGCGGTGGCGAGCGCCAGCAACATCGACGGATCGCCGGCTCGCTACCAGGTCTCGATCGAGCGCTCGCTGATGAACACCCGGTCCTGGCCGGACGCGCGGACCCGCAGGCGGCGGGGCGGCGGCCCGCCGGCGATCGCGGCCCGGGCATGGTCGTCGTCGGCCTCGCTCACCATCCGGCCGTGGACCGCGACCACCTCGCCGATCGCGAGCACGCCCTCCTTCACGATCACCGCCTCGCCGACCACGTCGAGCCGGCGCAGCAGCTCGACCACCGACTGCGGCAGCCGGCCGCGACCGTCGATCTCGAGCTGGCGATCGTAGTCGACCTCGACCAGCGCCAGATCGGGATCGACCAGCGCGCGCCCCGACTCGTCCTCGATCACGAACGACTGGCCGCGGGCCTGGTACGCGATCCGCTCGCTCGGCTGCGGGATCGGGTGCTGGCGCTCGACCACCAGCTTGTAGTAGGCGCAGGGCCGCTGCGACAGCGGGGCGACCAGCGGCGCGTCGCCGATCAGGCGGCCGCGCACCCAGCCGGTCCAGTCGTCGGGCACCTCGCGGATCGTGCGGAAGTCAGTCGGGCGCGGAGTCTCCACTGCGCGACCCTAGCACCCCTCGACCCACCTCCGCGACGGCTCCCCGAGATTAGGGCCACGGCGGCAGCTTGTAAAGCTCGACGAGAAGCCGCGACTCTCGGCCCCATGGCCAGCTCGCTCGCCGTCGGTCTCGACTTCGGCACCACCAACAGCGCGGTCGCGATCGCCGAGCCGGGCAGCGCGGTCCGCGTCCTGCCGCTGCCGAACCCGGGCGGCGGCACGGTGCCGTACTGGCGGACCGTGCTGTGCTTCGAGCCGGCCGAGGACCGCGCGCCGATGCGCAGCTCGGCCGGGGCGCCGGCGATCGCGCGCTACGCCGAGAGCGAGGGCATCGCCCGCCTGCTGCAGTCGATCAAGAGCCACCTGGCGGCGTCGTCGTTCGTCGACACGTCGATCTTTGGCAAGCGGCTCAAGGTCGAGGAGCTGATCGGGGTCTACCTGCGCGCGCTGCGGGCGGCGTCGCCGGTCGACCTCGGCCGCCGCGTGGTGTGCGGCCGGCCGGTGCGCTACTGGGGCGCCGACAGCGCCGCCGACGACGAGCGCGCGGTCACGCGCATGCGCGCGGCCCTGGCCCTGGCCGGCTTCGACGACGTCACGTTCGCGTTCGAGCCGGTGGCCGCGGCCCACGCCTACGCCACCCGCCTCGATCACGACGAGCTCGTGCTCATCGCCGACTTCGGCGGCGGCACCAGCGACTTCTCGGTGGTCGAGGTCGGGCCGCACGCCGGGGCGCGGGTGCGGGCGACCAGCGGTGTGGCGGTGGCCGGCGACGCCTTCGATGCCCGGGTCGTCGACCACGTGGTCGCGCCGCCGCTCGGCAAGGGCAGCCGCTACCGGGTCGAGATGGGCGGCGAGGCGCCGGTGCCGTCGTGGATCTACAACGCGCTCCGGCGCTGGCACCACCTGTCGATGCTCAAGTCGCCGTCGACCGTGCGCCTGCTCGAGCGGGTGGTGACCGGCGCCCTCGACCCGGCCGCGATCGCCCGCCTCTTGCACGTCATCGAGGACGATCTCGGCCTGCCGCTGCACACCGCGATCGAGGCCAGCAAGGTCGCGCTGTCCTTGACCGAGCGCGCGGCGTTCGACTTCGCCCGGCCCGGCGTGGCCATCAAGGCCGACGTCGCCCGGGCTGACTTCGACGCCTGGATCGAGCCCGACCTGCTCGCGATCGACGACGCGGTCAGCGAGGCCCTGGCCACCGCCGGCGTGGTCGCCGCCGACATCGATCGGGTGTTCGCCACCGGCGGCTCGTCGCTGGTGCCGGCGGTCCGCGCCCGCCTGGCCGCGCGCTTCGGCGCCGAGCGCCTGGTCGGCGGCGAGGAGCTGACCTCGGTCGCCGCCGGCCTGGCCGAGATGGCCGTGCTCCAGCGCTAGCTCTCCCCCGCGGGAGTTCGCGCAACCCTTGCGTCGGCGCCCGGGTTGCTACGATAGTCCCCGAGGTTCATGGCCGCGCCCGCCACCATCTTGGTCGTCGACGACAACGCCGAGAATCGCGCGCTGGCCCAGGCTGTGCTCGAGGACGAGGGCTACCAGGTCGTGCTCGCGAGCGGCGGCGCCGCCGGGATCGAGGGCTTCACCCGCGACCAGCCCGATTGCATCCTGCTCGATGTCCGGATGCCGGACCTCGACGGCCCGGCCACCTGCGAGCGCATCCGCGCGCTGCCCGGCGGCGGCGACGTCCCCATCCTGTTCGTGACCGCGCAGCGCGACGTCGATACGTTCGATCGCGCGCGGCTGTCGGGCGGCGACGACTACGTGACCAAGCCCTACCGGCCCAACGAGCTGATCGCCCGCGTCGAGGCCTCGCTCAAGCTGCGGCGGATCGCGGTCGAGCGTCGCGACCTGTACAGCCAGCTCAAGCAGCAGCGCGACGACCTGCTCCGGCTCCAGCTCCAGAAGGAGCAGATCCACGCCTTCCTGGTCCACGATCTCAAGAACCCGGTCTCGACGATCGGCCTGTACGCCGAGCTCCTGCTCCGCGATCGCCAGGGCAGCGAGCGCTCGCACCAGGCCGGCGCCAGCATCCGCACCGAGTGCCGGACCCTGCTGCGCATGATCATGACCATCCTCGACATCGCCCGGGCCGACGCCGGCCAGCTCGAGCCGGCCCGTCAGCCGGTGGCGCTCGAGCCGCTGATCGACGAGGTCACCCGCGAGTTCGAACTCCAGGCCAAGGCCGCCGGGGTCCGGCTGACGCGCGAGCTCACCGCCGCCACGGTCCACGCCGACCCCGACCTGATCCGGCGGGTGCTCGAGAACCTGGTCGAGAACGCGATCCGGCACGCGCCCGAGGGCTCGGAGGTCGCGCTGACGGCCCGCCCCGCCGAGCGTGGCGTCGAGCTGCGGGTCCAGGACGCCGGCGGCGGGGTCCCGCCCGAGCAGCGCGAGCGGGTGTTCGAGCGCTTCGTGTCCGGCTCGAGCCAGGTGACCCCCGCCAATCGCGGCCTGGGCCTGGCGTTCTGCCAGGTCGTGGTCCAGGCCCACGGCGGCCGGATCTGGGTCGAGGACGCCGCGCCCGGCGCCGCCTTCTGCCTGTGGATCGCCCATGCCGATTGACCCCTCCGCGCTGCCGTTCGCCGAGCTGGTCGACGCCGCGCCCGACGGCATCGTGGTCGCCGATCAGGCCGGCACCCTCGTGCTGGTCAACGCCGAGGCCGCGCGGATGTTCGGCTACGACCGGGCCGAGCTGCTCGGCCAGGCCGTCGACCTGCTGGTGCCCGACCACGTCCGCGCCCGCCATCCCCAGCACGTCGCCCGCTTCCACGACGAGCCCCGGCTGCGACCGATGGGCTCGGGCCTCGACCTGCGCGGCCGGCGCAAAGACGGCCACGAGTTCCCGGTCGAGATCAGCCTGTCGCCGATCCGCCACGACGGCCAGACCCTGGTGATGGCTGGCATCCGCGACGTCACCGACCGCCGCGCGATCGAGCGCGAGGCCCGGCGCGCCAACGCCTACCTGATCTCGGCGGTCGACGCGGTCCAGGACGCGTTCGCGGTCTATGACGAGCAGGACCGGGTGATCCTGTGCAACAGCGCGTGTCGCCAGCTCCTCGGCGACACTGTCGGTGGCGCCATCATCGGCCGCCGGTTCGACGAGGTCCTGGGCACCGCCCTGACCTCGGGCATGTTCGACTTCAGCGACGACAGCCGCTACGCGCTCCACGAGCGCTGGATGGCGTACCACCAGGCGCCGGTCGGCACCTTCGAGGTCCGGACCGGCAGCGGCCGCTACCTGCGCGTGATCGAGCGCAAGACCCCCGAGCACGGCACGGTCGCGCTGATGATCGACGTCACCGACGACGTCCTGCGCGAGGCCGAGCTGCGGTCGGCGAGCGCGGCCAAGAGCGAGTTCCTGTCGTCGATGAGCCACGAGCTGCGGACCCCGCTCAACGCCGTGCTCGGCTTCGCCCAGCTGCTCGAGCGCGATCGCAAGCAGCCGCTGTCCGACCGCCAGCAGGACCGGCTCCAGCACGTGCTGCGCGGCGGCGAGCACCTGCTGCGGCTGATCGACGACGTCCTCGACCTGTCGCGGATCGAGTCGGGCCGGGTCTCGATCTCGAGCGAGCTGGTCGGGGTCAGCGAGGTCCTGTCCGAGGTCCGGACGACGCTCGAGCCGATGGCGGCCCGAGCCCACGTCGCGCTCGAGCTGGCGCCGCTGCCGTCGGGCCTGCCGCCGGTGGTCGCCGATCGCACCCGCCTGGCTCAGATCCTGATGAACTTCGGCTCCAACGCGATCAAGTACGGCCGGGCCGGCGGCCACGCCACCTTCGCCGCCACCGTCGGCGCCGACCGGGTCCGGATCACGGTCATCGACGACGGCCTCGGCATCCCGGCCGACCAGCGCGACAAGCTGTTCGAGCCGTTCCAGCGCGCGGGCCAGGAGACCGGGCCGATCGAGGGCACCGGCATCGGCCTGGCGATCAGCAAGCGGCTGGCCAGCCTGATGCATGGCACCGTCGGCTACACCAGCGACGTCGGCCGGGGCTCGCGCTTCTGGGTCGAGGTGCCGACGGTGCAGACCACCGCCGAGGCCGCGGTCGTGCCGGTCCGCGTCACGGGCGGCGTGTCGCCGCTGGCCGCGGGCGCCCGCCGGTTCAAGCTGGTCTACGTCGAGGACAACCCGTCGAACATCGCGTTCATGCGCGAGCTGGTCGACGATCTGGCCTCGGTCGAGCTGCTGACCGCGCCGACCGCCGAGCTCGGCCTCGAGCTGATCCGCACCCACCAGCCGGCGGTGGTGATCATGGACATCAACCTGCCGGGCATGAGCGGCTTCGACGCCGTCCGCCAGCTCGCCGAGTGGCCGGAGACCCGTCACATCCCGGTGATCGGGCTGTCGGCGGCGGCACTGCTCAAGGATACCGCGCGGGCCAGGACCGCCGGCTTCTATCGCTACCTGACCAAGCCGGTGAAGGTGGCGGAGCTCACGGCGGTACTCGACGAGCTGCTCCTCGCCCGCGAGCCCTGAGGGCCGTAGACTGGGCGGATGGTGGCAGCGGCCTCGCGTGCGTGCGTCCTGATCGCGATCCTGGTCGCCGCCGCCGCCGGCTGCGGTGGTGACGACGCCGACGGCGCGCCGCCGAGCTGCCTGCCCGGTTGCCCGGCCAGCCGCGCCTACGACGCCGACGCCTACCACCTGCGCGCGCGGTTCGATCAGGCGGCCGGCGTGCTTCACGCCAGCGAGGACGTCACCCTGACCGCGCTCGACAGCCCGATCGTCGAGCTCGACGCCGAGGTCGAGATCGCCGCGGTCCACGCCGGCGCCCAGCGGCTGGCGTTCGCGACCGACGCCGACGCCCACGCCCTGCGGGTCGACCTCGGGCCGGTGATCGGCGCCGCGGTCACCGCCGGCACGCCGGTGACCTTCACCGTCGACTACGACGCGCCGACGTCCGACGCCCTGGTGTTCGCCGGCCCGCGCGACGACGATCCGGTGACGTCGACGGTCGTCTACACCGACTCCGAGCCCGATCGCGGCCGGCGCTGGCTGATCGGCAAGCACGATCCCGCCGATCGCGCCCGGTTCTCGGTCGACGTCACCGTCGCCGCCGGCGACGACGTCATCGCCAACGGCGAGCGGGTCGCCGACACCACCGCGGCCGGCGCGCGCACGGTCAGCTACCAGCTCGACCCACCGATCCCGACCTACCTGATGGCGTTCGCCGCCGGCCAGCTCGACCACACCGACCGCACCACCGGCCCGGTCCCGCTCGCGGTCTGGTACCGGCGCGGCCTCGCCCTCGATCCCGAGCGCACCCTCGACGCGGTCGCCGACGCGATGGCCACCTTCGACGACCGGCTCGGGCCGTACCCGTGGGCGCGCTACGCGGTCGTGCTGCTGCCGCAGTTCGGCGGCGGCATGGAGAACGCGACCATCACGTTCAACGCCGAGAGCTCGGGCCAGGGCGTGGTCAGCTTCTCGCTCAACGCCCACGAGCTGGCCCACCAGTGGTTCGGCGATCAGGTCACGATGCGGACCTACGACGATCTGTGGGTCAAGGAGGGCACCGCGACCTTCCTCGCCGCCGAGGCCGAGCGGGCCCGGCGCGACCACGCGCACGTCGGCCGGATGTTCGGCTCCGACTTCCTGTTCGTCGCCAGTTCGGCGGTGGTCGACCCGACCCTGACCGGGCTGGCCAAGTACACCGACGGGCCCTACGACCGCGCGGCCTGGGTCATCACCCAGATCCGACGGCGGGTCGGCGAGGACGCGTTCTGGGCCGGGCTGCGCCGGATCCTGGCCGACCACGCGCTCGACTCGGTCGACAGCGAGGGCTACGTCCGCGCGTTCGCGCCGCTGCTCGACGAGCCGACCATCCAGCAGATCCTGGCCAGCCTGCGCGCGCACGGCCTGCCACAGCTCAACCTGACCGCGGTCAGCGCCGCCGGCGTGCTCGATCTGACCTTGACGCTCGACGATCCCGACGGCCTGCTGATCGCGCCGATCGAGCTGACGATCGTCGACGCCGCCGGCGCTGCGACCAGCCATGCGGTCGCGCTCGGGACGCCGCTCGCGGTCACGGTGCCGGCCGGCGGCTACATCGCGCCCGACGAGCGCGGGGTCCACCCGTCGTGGCCGCGCACCTTCGGCGCCGGCGGCATCGCTTACGCCCGGCTGAGCGAGCGCCTGGCCCCGGCGTCGTCGGTGCCGAGCCCGGGCATGACCGCGTACCTCAGCCGCTCGCCGGTCCACCAGGAGCGGGCCGTGGTCGGCGCGCTGCCGATCCCGCCGGCGGTGAACTATCGCGAGGTCTACGACGACCTCGACTCGATCACCGCACAGGAGAGCCTCTTGTCGTGGACCTGCAACCGCCTCAACCAGCTCTCGACCACCGAGGCCAACCTGCTGACGCCGGTGGTCGAGCCGCTGCTGCAGGCGCCGGCCCTGGCTCGCTACAACACCGGCTTCATGCGCTGCCCGATCGACCTCACGGTCCGCGCGCTCGGCGCCGAGCTGGCCACGCTGGTCGCGGCGCCGTCGGCGGCCAACGCGGCGCGCCTCGAGTACCTGCTCGGCTTCGACCACGGCACCGCGACCAACTTTGCGCGTCTCACCCGGCTGGTCACCACCGCGCCCAGCCTGCGCCTGCGCGAGCGCGCGTGGAGCCGCATGATCGCCGAGACCTCGGCCGGCGCCCCGCACCGCATCCCGGCCGGCGACGTGGCGGCCTGGCAGAGCGCCTTCCGCGACGGCTACGCCGCGGTCACCAGCGCGACCCGCCTGTTCCTCGTCTGGCAGGGCTCGGTGAACCTCGCTGACCTCGCCGCGCTGCCGCTGATGGCGCCCCGGCTGCACACCGTGCGGATGAGCGACGGCGCGCAGTGGCAGATCGTGTGCGACGCCCACCGGATGACGCGGACCGCGCCCGACGCGTGGGCCCAGTTCCAGGTCGACACCCGGCCGTGGGACACGCTCTATCCGTCGACCGCCGCGGTCCTCGCCGACGCCACGCTGTGCGATCAGGCCCGCGCCGCGCCGCCGCCGCCTGCGGACGTCGACGATCTCGACGAGCGGGCCCGCTTCTCCAGCTTCACGAGGCGCTGAAAGGCGCCCGGCTGCTACGATCTTCGCCGGCGCGGGGCGGGCCGGGTGGGTGCGGCCGCACCGCCGACGTGGGCGGCCGCGTCCATGCGCTCGTGGAGGATCCGGACCACCTCGATCGCGTCGGCCGCCGCTCGGAAGTAGATCACGTGGACCGGTGCGCCTACGCCGTGCAGGCCGCGGGCGCGCCGCACGTGGAGGCAGCGGAGTCCGACCAGGAGGTCGGCCCGGTCCCGCGTGTTCGGTCCCGCCGGGGCGGCCGCGATCATGCTCAGCGCCGTGGCCATCGTCGCCGCGTAGCGCGTTGCGCCGGCGACACCCCCGGTCGTTCGACTCGTCGTCAGGATCGCGCGGAGGTCCGAGGTCGCCGGGCCCGAGATGCGCAGACGCTTCATGGGTCAGCGTCGTCGCCGAACGGTGGGCTTCGGGGCTGCGCGCTTGCGAGCACCGGTGGCCAGGCCGCGCACGAAGGCGTGGACCGCGCCGGGTTCGACCTCGACGAAGTCACCCCGGTCGAGCGCGTCGATCCCGGTCGCCAGCTGGGCGCGCAGCACCTTCAGCCGCAGCACGTCCTCGAGCCGTCGCTGCTGGAGCGCGCGCAACCCGTCGCGGATCGCCTCGCTCGCGTTCTGATACTCGCCTGAATCAACCAGGCCCTCGACGAACACGTCCTGCTCGCGGGTCAAGCTCACGTTCCGCGTCGGCATCGTGAGGGTAGCCTATCACGGTAATGGCAAGGTTTGCCAATCTTGCCGTGGGTGGCGCCTGCGCCTATTCTCGCAGGCCGTGAAGGTCCTCGCCCACCTGGCCGCGCTCGCGCTCGTGACCACCGGGATCGGAACCGCCATCGCCCAGCCGAGCGCCGGCACGCCGCCGACCTTGCCCGGGCCGTGCATGAAGGAGCTCGGCAAGGCCGCGCAGTGGTTCGTGCGCGAGCTCGACGTCGGCGCGGTCTCGGTCGAGGGCGGCGCCGGCTGGCGGGCCTGGCGGGGCACGACCCGCGATGAGGATCGGACGCTGCCGGTGCTGTGGATCCGGATCGAGGCGATCGATCCGTCGTCGCGCTCGGCCGGCGCGGTCTCGGGCTGGATCGAGGTCAGCGGCGCGCCGCCGGGCATGTCGCTGGCGCCCGGCGCCGACGACGCGCTGTCGACCGTGCTGCCCGACACCCACTACGAGCGCAGCACCGGGCGCTGGCGGATCATCCGGGCGCTGGTCGACGGTACGCCCAAGGAGCAGGCCATCGTGCTCAAGGCCCTCGACCGGTGCGCCCTCGAGCTGTCGAAGCCGCCGAAGCCGAAGCCGCGGCGCTAACTCACGACCGCGCGTACCAGGCGCGGACGCCGGCGTGATCGCGGACGGCGTCGTGGACGCGGACCAGCTTCGGATAGCCGTCGAAGATCGTCGCCGGGATGTGATCGACCTTGCCGCCGTTGAACCAGCGCGCCGCCATGTGCAGCTTGAGATCGACGACCTGGAGGTCGGCGCCCGCGAAGAACGGGCCGTCGCCGAGCTGCTTCTCGACGTTGCCGGCCCAGGTCGGCAGGTAACCGGCGACCAGCGCCTCGCGCGCCGCCTTCTTGTCTGGCTCTGACATCCGCAGGGTCGGCGAGACGTGGTGGCGCAGCTCCTCGACGTACTGCATCAGGCCCTCGTGGCGCGCGGCCTCGAAGTCGTCCTTCGGGTGCAGTCCGTGGCGGCGACCGATGAGCACGAGGATGGCGTTCGAGTGGGCGAGCGGCGGGCGGCCGGGCTCCTCGTAGACCGGCATGCTGCCGTACGGCGTGGTCGGCTTGAGCGCGGGCCAGTCGGCGGGCTTGATCCGGCGGTCGTCGAACTCGACGCCGGCGAGGTGGAGGGCGAGGCGGCACTCCTCGCCCCGGCTGACCGGCGCGTCGAAGTAGGTGAGCAGGGGCCTGGTGAGCGACATGACGCACACGGTAGCGCAAGCCGGCCGCGCGCGACCTGCGATGAGGGCTGCCCGATCGGCGAGGCCCGCCTGCGGTCGCGTCAGGGCTGACCGTCGCGCAGGGCGCGGAACCGTTCGAAGTGCGCGCGTTGCTCGGCCGACGGCGGCCACCGCGGGCTCGACGGCGGACCGTCGACTGACCAGTCGATGCCGAACGCGTGGCCGTCGGCGCAGCGATAGACGTCGGTCTCGACGCCCTCGCCGGTGCGGTCGGCCGCCGCGAAGCAGGTCAGGCACGGCGCCACCGACGCGTTGGGTCCACCCGCCATCGCCGCAGCGTAGCGCGAACCTGCTACTCGCGGCGGCGCAGGTAGTAGTGGACGCCGTGCTCGGGGTGGGCGAGGCGGATGGCGATGACGCGCTTCGTGCCAATGGCGACGTCGGCGCGGAAGCGGCCGCTGGCGTCGACGGCGGCGGGCTGGCCCTCGACGGCGACGCTCCAGCCAAGGGCGGTGACGCCGCGGACGGTGAGCGGGTCGGTCCAGGCGGCGCGCGGCGGCGGGGCGGTGATCTGCGCGGTCGGCGCGGCGTTGTCGAAGGCGAGGGTGAGCGAGGTGCGCGGCGACGAGCGGGCGCCGGCGGTGATCCAGACGGTGTAACGGCCGTCGTCGAGGGTGCCCGAGGTCAGGTGGTGGGGGCCGGTGGCGAGGAAGGTGAGCTCGGGCCCGGTCGCGGCCTGGACGTGGAGCGTGCTCGCGTCGGGCGCCTCGCTCCAGCCGAGCTCGAGATCGGGCAGGCGGCTCTGGTAGGTGACGGCGTAGCGGCGGCCATCGGTCTCGACGACGTTCTTGGGCGGGGTGCGGACCACGGCGGCGGCGCCGGTGTCGCCGACCACGCGCAGCGAACCGGGGCGGGCGATCGAGCCGTCGGCGCAGCGGACCCGGAAGCGGGTGGTGCCGGCGTGGGCGAACAGCGCGGCCGAGCCGGCGCCGCCGATGCGGCGGGGATCGGCGAACGAGCCGGTGGCGTCGGCGACCTCGAGCGTGGCGTCGGGCGCGGCGCAGGCGTCGCGGTAGTCGACCCGGACGGCGACCTCGCGGCCGGGATCGTGGATCACCGCGTGCTCGCCGACCGCGACCGCGACGTCGATCACCGCCGGGGTGCGATCGCGGACCGAGGCGGCGCCGCTGCGATCGAGCACGCCGGTCTCGCCGGCGGCGGCGGTGGCGTCGCTGACGGTGCCGTCGAGCAGCACCTCGCCGCGCTCGACCCGGGCCCGGCTGTCGGCGCGGCCGACGTCGACCTGGGCGCCGCCGCCGGCACGGGTGATGATCAGGCCGCCGGGCACCGCGATCGCGAGCTCGCCAGCGCGGGCCTGGAGCCGGGCGCGCCCCGACGCTGCGGTGGCCAGCGGACCGCGCGCGGCGTCGCCGATCGTGACCTCGGCCGGGCCGGTGATCACCGCGCGATCGTCGCCGTGGACGTCGCCGCGGGCGAGGGCCAGGCCGGCGCCGCGGGTCAGCTTGATCACGGTACCGGGCGCCAGCGCGGCCTCGCCGGCGGCCAGCGGTTGCCAGGGGCCGGCGCCGACCCGCTGGGTGACGCCGCGACCGGTGATCAGCGCGGCCATCGTCGTCGCGGTGACCGGGGCCGGCAGCGGCGGTGGTGGCGGCGTGGTCGGGCGCGGGGCGATGCGCTCGAGGATGGCGCCGCCGACCGCGACCACCAGCCCGCCGCCGGGCTCGAGCGTCACCGGGCCGTCGTCGCGCTGGATCACCGCGCGGCCGATCACGACCTGGTAGCGAGTCGAGCCGTCGCCGGCGATCGCGCGCAGCACGCCGCCGCGCTCGATGATCGCCGCGCCGGCCTCGGTGAAGATCGTGACCGGCGCGTCCTCGGCGAGGGCGTCGCCGAGCTCGAGCTGGGCGCCGGCGGCGACGAACCGGACCCGGCTGTCGGCGCCCAGGCGCACGATCGAGCCGCCGCGCAGGCGCAGGCGGGCCCAGGCGTCGTCGCCGGTGAGCGCGGCGTCGCCGACCACGAACGGCTGACCGTTGGGCGCGGACGCCACCCGGTGCGTGTGCTCCCGCTCGACCGTGCCCTGACCCTCGACCAGGCGCGCCACCGGCGACGGGCCCCGGCCGCAGGCGACGAACGCGACGAGCACCGTCAGGGACATCGCCGTCCGGCGCGCGGCAAGCGCGCTCGCCACCGACGCGGCGCGTGTCACCGGCGCGCCTTGCGCAGCTCGATGTTGGGCATGGCCACGCCCTCGACCTCGACCGTGACCTTGCGGGCCTGGCTGGTGAAGCCGGCCAGGGTCACCACCAGGCGGTAGGCGCCGGGCGGAACGTCGACGGTGAACTGGCCGTCGGCGCCGGCCACGACCTCGACGCCGAGCGGCTCGACCCGGACCGTCGCGGCCAGGCCCTGGCCGTCGAAGCCGCGGATCACGCCGCGGATCTGCGACGGCGGGTGGACGCGGGCCAGGACGACGTCGATCGGCGCGGGCGGGTCGGCGCCTTCAATGCTGGCGACCACCGTGAAGGTCCGCTGCAGCGGCTCGTGCCCCGGGCGCTCGATCGTCGCCTCGACGTCGCCGACCAGCAGGCCGTCGAGCACGAACGTGCCGTCGTCGCCGGTGATCGTGGTGCGATCGCCGACCCGCACGGTGGCGCCGGGCAACGGCGCGCCCTGCTCATCGACGACCCGACCACGTAGCGCGCCGGTAGCCGGCGGACGTGGCGGCGGCGGCGGCTCGATCACCGGCGGCGGTAGGGCGGGCGTGACGACGACGATCGGGAGCGGACGAGCGGGTGCCGGCTGGTGCCAGACCAGGCCGACGGTCGCGGCCAGGCGCGGCTCGATCGCCACCAGCGCGTGGCCGCCGAGCGCGTCGGTCGGCGGGCGCTGGCTCAGACCGAGGTCGACCGCGGCCTCGACGGTCATCGCCGACGTCAGCGCGCGCCGGACGCCGGCCTCGACGCGCAGCGGGCTGGCCAGGGCCCCGACCATCGCGTCCTCGCCGGCGCTGAAGCTCGACGCGCCGCCGACCCGCAGCTCGCCGCTCAGCTCGGCGCGCGGCTGCCAGCGACCGAGCTGGCGAGCGACCTCGAGCCCGAGCAGGAGCTGGTTCTCGTCGGACCAGCCGAGGCCGACCCGATCGGGGCGGCTGAGCGTCGTCGGATCGATCGCGTTGCGCGAGCGATCGAGCCGGAACCCGATCAGCGCGCTGACGCGGGTGGCCGCGGGCGCCCAGGTGACCAGGCCGGTGGCGTCGACGGTGGTGGCGTCGAGCTGGATCGACGGTGCGGCGCCGCCGGGCAGCCAGACCCCGAGCCGCGCGCCGAGCCAGGTGTCGCGCGCGATCGAGCGGCTGACCCGCAGCCACAGCCGGGGATCGCCGGCCAGGCCGTCGTCGGGCTCGTCGCCGGTGTGCTTGTCGTAGCGGCCGTGCAGGTCGAGGCCGAGCTCGAGCCACGGCAGCGAGCGGACGCGCCACGCGGCGGTGAGGCTGCCGCCGACCCGGTGGTGGGCGTCACGGGTGGCGAGGACGCCGCCGCTGTAGCCGTAGCCGGCGTCGAGCGCGAGCGCCAGGGCCGGGCCGGGCGCGGCCGACGGCACGTGGCCGGTGGCGTGAAGCCCGTCATCAGCGCGTGCGCCACCCAGGTTCACGGCGAGCGCGAGCGTGATCGCGAGCCCCGCGGTCCCCGAGCGGTGCGAGCGCCACCGACGACACCGACGACATCGACGACATCGATCGATCATCACGAGCCACCTTGGTCCGGACGGAGTCCGAGCGGGATGCGGAACACCAGCGGCTCGGGCTGAGCCGGGAAGCGGGCCCCGCGCGCGACGTCGAGAATGCAGGCGCCCAGCGGCGTGCGGGTCAGCTCGGGCGGCACCAGCTGGACGTCGGTGGGCACGCCGGCGGCGTCGATCTCGAAGCGCACCGCGAGCGCGGGCGTGGCCGCCAGCGTCGTCGGATTGGCCTTCAAG
>JAYVSF010000065.1:0-4229 GCA_043775605.1 Myxococcales bacterium | reverse complement strand
GCGGTGCTGGCCACCCTGCCCGGCCTGGCCTACGCCAGCCAACTCGGGGCCGGCGCCGACGGTTGCCTGCACGACAACGGCGATGTCGCGGCGGTGCTGGCCGCGTTGACCGCCGCTGCCGGCGCTCGGCCGCGGCTGCTGGCCAGCCCACGCGCACCGCAGGGCGATCCGGCCGCGACCGCCAGCGAGCACGACCAGCGCGGTGGCCTCCACGCCGGCGATCCCGCCCTGGCTGCGGCCCTGACCGGCGCGCGACTGACCCTGATGGTCCACGGCCTGGTCGATGCACCGACGACGACCGGCACCAGCCCGCTCGGCGCTGGCGCGACGGTGGCCGCAGGCTCGCTCGACGGCGGGCCGCGCTGGGACGACGATGGCCGGCCGCTGGCGCCGACCATCACGGTCGCGGTCGTCGACGATCATGGCGTCCGCTGGCGCGCGGTCGGCGAGCTGACGCAGTAGGCTATCCCCGGTGTCGACGCCACCACCGCGTCATTTCTGCCCGCGCTGCCGCCACGCATACGCCGAGCCCCAGGCCTTCTGCTCGGAGTGCGGCGCCGACATGCTGCGGGTGTCGGCGCTCGACCTCGCGGCGGCCCGCGACGTCCTCGGCGACACCGCCGGGGCCGCGCTCGCGGCGGCGGCCGTCACCGCGGCGGCTGGCAGCGCGGTCACCGCCAGCGGCGCCGGGGTCAGCGTCGGGGCCGGCGCCGGCGCGCCCGCCCACCGCCTCGATCGCCGGGTCAACGCCTCCAACCAGGCCTGGCTCGGCAAGATCGTCGACGGTCGCTACCGGGTGATCGAGCAGGTCGGGCGCGGCGGCATGGGCGTGGTCTACAAGGTCGAGCACCTGCGCATGGGCAAGATCGCGGCGATGAAGGTTCTGCACCGCGATCTCGCCGACGACCCCGAGGTCGGCCAGCGGTTCGAGCGCGAGGCCGCCGCGGTGTCGCGCCTCGATCACCCCAACACCGTCCAGGTCTTCGACTTCGGCACCACCGGCGGCGCGCTGTACCTGATCATGGAGTACGTGCGCGGCGCCGATCTCGGCCGCCTGATCGATCGCGACGGGCCGATGCCGTTCGCCCGGGCCGCGCCGATCCTGATCCAGATCCTCGGCGCGCTGACCGAGGCCCACGAGCTCGGGATCATCCACCGCGACCTCAAGCCCGACAACGTGCTCATCACCCGCGCCACCGGCGGCCGCGACTTCGCCAAGGTCCTCGACTTCGGCCTGGCCAAGATGATCGGCCCCGGCTCGCTGCCCGACGTCAGCGAGCAGGCCCAGATCGTCGGCACCCCGTACTTCATGGCGCCCGAACAGATCCGCGGCGAGGAGGTCGACGGCCGCACCGACGTCTACTCGCTGGGCGCGATGATGTACCGGCTGTTGACCGGCACCCACCCGTTCCAGGCCAAGACCGCGATCGGCGTCCTGACCAAGCACCTGACCAGCGAGCTCGAGCTGCCGTCGCAACGGGCGCCCGCCGCGGCCTTGCCGCTGGCGATCGACGCGATCGTCAAGAAGGCGATGGCCAAGGAGGCCGACGACCGCTGGCCGAGCGCCGCGGCGATGGCGGCCGCGATCGAGCAGGCCTACGCCGAGCTGGTCGGCGACAGCGCGCGGCTGGCGGCGGCCCGGGCCGCGGGCAGCACCGCGGTGCGGCTGGCGACCGCCGACGACGCCCCGGCCTCCGAGCTGCACCTGCGCCGGTCCGACATCGACGACTACGAGCGCTCGCTGCGCCGGCAGCGCCTGCTGGTCACCGGCGGCGCGGTGATGATGGCGCTCGGACTGGCCACCGCCGCGGCCTGGTGGACGCTGCTGCGGGTGCCGCCCGCCCGCCGCCACGAGCGCGAGCCCAACGACACCCTGGCCCAGGCCACCAAGATCGCGGCCGATCGCCCCGCCACCGGCTACCTCGGCCGCCGGCGGTCACCGACCGATCCCGACGTCGACTTCTTCCGCATCGACCGCCACGGCCCCGGGGTGGTCACCGCCCGGGTCACCGGCGTGGCCAACCTCGACGTGACCCTGACCCTACGCGACGCCGGCGGCCGGATCATCGCCGCGGTCGACGAGGTCGGGCTCGGCGGCGGCGAGGTCAGCCACCGGCGCGCGGTCGATGGCCCCATCTCGCTCGAGATCGGCGAGGTCCTGACCGGGCGCTGGCCGATCGAGAACGTCTCGGATCCGTACACGCTCGAGCTGCGCGACGAGCCCGACGAGCCGGGCTGGGAGGTCGAGCCCAACGGCGGCGCCACCGACGCCACCGCGCTCGGCCCGGCGGCGCCGGTCCGCGGCTACCTCGACACCCGCACCGACGTCGACGCGGTCCGCTGGGACGGGCCCGACGGGCCGGTGGTGATCGCCGTCGAGGTCGCCGGCGACCTGCCGCTGACCTGGCGCGGGCCCGACGACGTCGACCGGGCGCCGGGTCGGGTCCAGTTGAGCCTGCACCACGGCGACCTGGTGTGGCTGCGCCGCACCGACCGCGAGCAGGGCAAAGGCGCGCTCAGCGGCGTCGACGGGGCGTGGACGGTGACGGTGACACCGGCCCGCTGACGAACGACACGAACGCCATCGCCGGCCGGCGCGAGGCCTCGGTGATCACGAACCGCACGCCGTCGAAGATCCAGCCCTGGCCGACCCACTCGTTGACGCACTCCTCGAGGGTCTCGTCGGTGACGATCGACAGCTCGACGAACTTGTACAGCAGCGGCGCTGGCGCCGGACGCGCGCGGGTCACGACAGGGCTCGCGGGTTAGCGCTTCGCCAGCAGCTGGGCGGCCAGCGGCGCGTGGTACGTGATGATCATGTCGGCCCCGGCCCGGCGGATGCCGGTCAGGGTCTCGAGGACGATCCGCTCGCGATCGATCCAGCCGTTGGCGGCGGCCGCCTCGATCATCGCGTACTCGCCCGACACCGCGTAGGCGCACACTGGCAGGTTGACCTCGTCGGCGACCATGCGGACGATGTCGAGGTAGGCCAGCGCCGGCTTGACCATGACCATGTCGGCGCCCTCGGCGACGTCCATGGTGACCTCGCGGACCGCCTCGGCGCCGTTGGCCGGATCCATCTGGTAGCCGCGACGGTCGCCGTGCTGGGGCGCGCTGTCGACCGCGTCGCGGAACGGGCCGTAGTAGGCCGACGCGTACTTGGCCGAGTAGGCCAGGATCGCGGTCTGGTCGAAGCCCTCCTCGTCGAGCGACTCGCGGCAGGCGGCCACGAAGCCGTCGAGCATGCCCGAGGGCGCGACCACGTCGACGCCGGCCCGGGCGTACGACACCACGGTCCGGGCCAGGTTCTCGAGCGAGGCGTCGTTGTCGAGCTCGCCCTCGGTCAGCACGCCGCAGTGACCGTGGTCGGTGTATTCGCAGAAGCAGGCGTCGGCCATCACGACGAGCGCCGGGTGCGCCTTCTTGATCGCGCGGATCGCCTTCTGGATGATCCCCTGGTCTTTCCAGGCCTCGCTGCCAACCGCATCCTTGTGCTCGGGGATGCCGAACAGGAGGACGCCCGGGATCCCGAGGTCGACCGCGCGGCCGGCCATGTCGACCGCCTTGTCGACCGAGAGGTTGAACTGGCCCGGCAGCGAGCTGATCGGCTTCTCGATCCCGGTTCCCGGGACGACGAACAGCGGATACACGAAGTCGTCAACGGACAGCCGCGTCTCGCGGACCATCCGGCGCAACCCCTCGGTACGTCGCATCCGGCGTGGGCGGTAATCGGGATAGTTCATCGCCTGTCTGGATACACCGTCGCGACGGCGTTGGCCAACCCCTCCGGCGTCGGGCTGGCGGCGACCGCGACCGTCCCTGCACCGGCCTCGCGGAGCGCCTGCGCCGTGGTTTCGCCGATCGCGACGATCGGGCACGTGATCGTGCGGATGCCGACCAGCGCGTCGAGCGCGGCGACCTGAGACGGAGCGAACACGCAGACCACCGCAGCCGCCGGAAGCAACTCGCGGCCGCGTGCGATCGAGGGGTCGTCGTTGGCGACGGTGCGATAGACGTCGATCACGTCGAGCTCTGCGCCGGCCGCCGAGAGTGCATCGATCAGCTCGCGCCGACCGTCGACCGCACGCGGGACCAGCACGCGGCGCCCGCGGACTCCGCGCTCGATCATCGCCTGCGCGAGCGTCGATCCATCCTTGACCGAGGCCAGAGCGATCGGCTCGATGCCGGCTTCGATCAAAACCCGTGCGGTCGCCGCCCCGACAGCCCAC
>JAYVSF010000064.1:0-17313 GCA_043775605.1 Myxococcales bacterium | reverse complement strand
CCGGAATCGGCCCCGAAGGTCAAGAGAAAGCGCCACACGTCGACGCTGCGGCGCGCCCGTTCGCACCGCTGCATGCTCTCCGTGCGAAGGTAGGGCTAGACCCACGCGGCGCGCGCTGGTGCTGGTCAGTCGGCCATCGGCTCGAAGTCGGACTTCAGCGCGCCGCAGTCGGGGCAAGCCCAGTCCGCGGGCAGCGCCTCGAACGCGGTGCCGGGCGGGATGCCGGTCGCCGGATCACCCTCGGCCGGATCGTAGGTGTGGTCGCAGACCGTGCAGCGGTACCTCTTCTTCGTCGCCATACGTTGCTCCTCGCGGGCGCTCCCGGCCCGCTCGACGAGGATACACCGCCGCCGTCAGCGCGCGGTCGGCGCGGCGGCCGGGACCGGCTGGTTGCGCTTCATCAGGATCGGCACCAGGTAGCGCGCGACCTCGGCGAACACGTTGACCCCGGGGTCGAGCATCGAGCCGATGCCCTGCGACGTCACCATCGCGACCAGGACCAGCGTGAGGTCCGGCAGCGGGCGGACGTGGTAGCGGCGGCCGATCGCGAACAGCTCGTTGAACATCTGGCTGTAGTCGAGGTTGGCCGCGTCGCGGGCCCGGAACTTTAGCGCGAACGTCTCGAGGTCGCCGCGCAGGTGGTCCCAGTGGACGCCCTCGATGTAGGTGTGGAATCGCTTGAGGTGGGCGACGAGATCGTCGGGCGTGCCCATGCTCAGGCACTTGCCCATGTCGATGAACTGCAGCAGCACGTCCTCGTGCAGCAGCTTGGCCAGGCCGACGTCGAACAGCACGATGTGGCCGGCGTCGTCGACGACCATGTTGCCCGGGTGCATGTCGGCGTGGAGGAAGCCGTCCTCGAAGCACATCTTCATCATGATGTGGCGGACGTTGGCGGCGAGCCCCATCCGGCGCTCGGGCGGCTGGGCGTCGATCTTGGTGCCGCGCAGGAACTCCATCGTCAGCACCCGCTCGGTCGACGGCTCGAGGATCTCGGGGAAGCGGACCGCGTCGTCGCCGGCGAAGTTGCGGTGGAAGCGGCGGTAGTTCGCGGCCTCGATCCGCAGGTCGGTCTGATCGCGGATCGCATCGACGAAGTGCTGGGTGTGGCCGACCGGATCGGATAGCCGCGCCTTCTTGTTCCAGGCGACGACCTTGGCGCCGCCCAGCAGCATCGCGGCGTCGCGCTCGACCTGGCGGCGGACGTTGGGCCGCAGCACCTTGACCGCGACCTCGCGGCCGTCGTGCAGCCGGGCTCGGTGGACCTGGGCGACGCTGGCGGCGGCCACCGGCTGCGGGTCGAACTCGGCGTAGGTGTCCTCGAGCGCCTTGCCGGTGTCCTCCTCGACGATGGCGCGGACCCGGGCGAACGAGAACGCCGGCAGCCGGTCCTGCAGGTGCTTGAGCTGCGCGATGGTCTCGGGTGCGAGCAGGTCCGGGCGGGTGCTCATGACCTGGCCCATCTTGATGAAGGTCGCGCCCAGCGCCTCGAGCACCTGCCGCAGGATCCAGGCCTTCCAGCGAGCGACCGCGCGCCGCCGTCGCACACCGCTCCAGCACAGCCCGAGCAGCAGGCCTAGCCGGCCGAGGCCGTACAGCAGGCCAAACCCGAACAGGACGAGGCCGACCCAGAGGACGTGGATCGCGTTACCGAGACGACGGAGCACGCGCGGATAGTAGATCAGATGGGAGGCGGCCAGGCCGGCCAGGCTGGATCGTCGGCGCCGTCGACGAGGTCGGTGACCCGGTGGGCCTCGTCGGCCGTCGGCACGGTCCAGCGGTGCAGCATGCTCTCGACGACCGCGGCCGGGACCACCGCGGCGGGGGCCCGCTCGTGGTTGCGCCGGTGCTGCTCGGTCTTCGAGCTGTCGCAGCTCGGCGATCTCACCGTCACGCCGTAGCCGAGCCGACCTGCGCTGTGATGGTGACGGTCACACGTGATGACCGGGGTCACGCGAGCATGCGAACCGGCGGCGGGACGCGCGCACTTCATTCCTGTCCGCGCAAACCTTGCCGGAATCAGCCCGTCGAGCCGAGCCGGGCGAGCGTGGGTGTGGCGGCAAGCGTTCGCCAGGACTCGCGAACTGCCGGTGTGACCGGATCGGTCACGGGCCGCGGTCCCTTGCTTGCAGTCGGCGGTCAGCATGGCTCCCTCGGTCCGCGCCGTCCTCCGCCGCCTTCGCCGCGCCGCGGTTCCTGTCGTCGTCGCCGCCGCGCTCGCCGTCGTCGGGGTCGTGTTCCGCGACCGGATCGTCGACTGGTTCGCGGGACGCGGCGGCGTGGGCGACTGGTCGACACCGGTGCGCGGGAAGGCCGGCGCGCTGGCGGTCGACCTCTCGCTCGTACCCAACCCGCCGCGGCAGAACGGCAACCACGTGCGCGTCGAGCTGAGCGACGCGGCCGGCGAGCCGACCGACGCGGAGGTGAAGGTCACCTACGACATGGCGGCCATGGGTGCGATGCCCGAGATGAAGGGCGTAGTGACGGTGAGACGGCGCGCCAAGGGCCGCTTCGAGGGTGGCTTCGACCTGCCGATTGGTGGGGGCTGGGGCCTGATCGTCGACGTCACCACCGGCAGCAAGACCTCCACGGCGCGCTACTCGTTCACCGTCGGCGCGCCCGGCGTGCTGGCGCTCGACGGCGACGACAGCGAACCCGCCGGCGACTCGATGGCAGGTATGCCGGGAATGGGGAGCGGCGACTCGATGGCAGGCACGCCGGGGATGGGCGGTGGCGCAGCGACGCCGACGGCGGCGCCGAGCTATCCGCCGGCCGCGCTGACGGCGCTCCGCGGCGGCCTCGACGCCTACGCGCGGGTGAGCAGCGGGCTGGCCGCCGGCCTCGTCGACCAGGAGTCGGCGGGCCGCCTCGCCCTCGCGTTGCGCGACGCCGGGAAGGCGCTCGGACACGCCAGCGACAACACCAGCGCAGCGCTCGACGCGAGCGCGCGAGCGGCCGATGCGATCGCGGCGACCAGCGACGTCGCCACGGCCCGCAAGGCGTTCGCCGATCTCAACCGCGCCGTGGTGGCGGTCATGGCGGCCGACCCCCGGGTCGCCGGCGACTGGAAGCTGTTCGAATGCCCGATGGCGCCCAACTACAAGCGGTGGTTCCAGAGGGAGCCGGCACCGACCAACCCGTACCTCGGCCGCGAGATGTCGAAGTGCGTGAGCGAGGTCCCGTGGACGGCGGCGGTGCCGACCGCGACGGCGGCCGGCGACACCGGCGAGATCAAGATCGACGCCGAGCGGCGGCAGGTCATCGGCCTGCGCACGGACAAGGTCGTGAAGGCGCCGATGACCCTCGACATCCGCGCGGTCGGCCGCGTCACCTACGACGAGACCCGGCTGACCGACGTGACGCTGAGGGTCGGCGGCTTCATCACCGACCTACGGGTCGCGGCGACCGGCCGCGCGGTGAAGAAGGGCGAGACGCTGTTCACGCTCTACAGTCCCGAGCTGTACGCCAACCTCCGCCCTGCCTGGTCGCTGCTCGCACTCGTCGCCGCGGTCGGTGTCGCGACCGCCGACGACGCCGCCCCCCTCCCGGATCCGTTGACCATGGATGACGCCGTCGTGCTCGCGCGCGCGAACCGCGCCGAGATCCTCGCCGCCCGGGCTCGCACCGACGCAGCGGCGGAGCGGCCGGCGATCGTCTCCGCGCTCGAAGATCCCACCGTCTCGGCGTCGATCGACCACCTGCCGTTCATGCTGAGCGGGGTCGACGGCAGCCTGGTCGTCGAGCAGCGCTTCCCGCTGTCCCGCGTGCGTCGTCACCGCCGGCTGGCGGCCGAGGCCGACGCCCGTCGGCTGGACTCCGACGTCGATCGCGTCGCCCTCGACGTCGAGCTCGAGGCGGCGACCGCCTTCGTGATGCTGCGCGAGGAGCGGCAGATGGCCGGGATCCTCGCCGAGCGAAAGCTCCTCGCCGATCAGGTGGTCGCAGCCGCGACCGCGCGCTACGCCGCTGGCAAGGGCATGCAGGCCGAGGTCCTGCGGGCCGAGCTCGATGCGGCGCGGATCGACGGCGAGATCGCGGCCAAGACCGCCGAGATCAGCGCCGCCGGGGCGATGCTCAACACCAGCCTCGGACGCCCGCCCGAATTGCCGCTGCCCGCCCTTGCCGACGGCGCCACCGACGAGCCGCCGTCGTCCGTCGACGTCGTCCGCGCCGCGATCGATGGCCGGCCCGAGCTGCGCGGGGGCCGCGCCGACATCGAGCGGGCGAACGCCGAGATCTCGGTCATGAATGACATGTACCGACCGATGGCGATGGTGCAGACCGGGCCCTCGTACACGATGGCCGACGGACCGGGGTGGATGGTGATGGTCGGCGTCAGCGTCCCGGTCTGGCGCGACAAGCTGCGCGCCGGGGTCGCCGAGGCGCGGTCGATGGCGACGATGGCGTCGGAGGATCTGGTCGCGATGCAACGCATGGTCGCCGGTGACGCGGCCGTGGCGCGCGAGCGGGTCGTCGCCGCGCGCGCACGCTGGCTCGCGCTCCGGGATCAGGTCGTGCCTCGCGCCCGCGCCGCCGTGGAGCCCACCATCGCCGGCTACACCAGCGGCGACCTGCCCCTGGTCAGCGTGCTCGAGATGGTCGACGAGCTGACCATGGCGCGCATGGAGCTCGCGCGCGCCGAACGTGAGGTCGGCGAGGCCTGGGCGCGGCTCGACCGCGCGATGGGGGGAGGACGCGCCGTCGGCGCCCGGTGACCCGGCCACCGAGAGGACTGGGATCAACGGGAGCCGAGCCCAACCCGCCGCCACCGGGCCGGATGGCGTACGCTCGTCATCTGCCTCGCGAGGACACCGATGGGAGACCACGAGCACTGGCAAGCTGTCTACGAGCGCAAGAAATCGGACGAGGTGAGCTGGTACCGACCGCACCTCGCACAGTCGCTCGCCTTCATCCGCTCCTGCGCGCTTCCGCTCGATGCCCGCATCGCGGACGTCGGCGGGGGCGCCTCGACGCTGATCGACGACCTCCTCGACCTCGGCTACCGCAACCTGGCGGTGCTCGACCTCGCGCAGGCCGCCCTTGACGTGGCGAGGGCACGCCTCGGTGACCGCGCGCGCCACGTCGACTGGAACGTCGGCGACGTCACCACACCGCTGTTGCCCGACGACAGCGTCGACTTCTGGCACGACCGGGCGGTGTTCCACTTCCTCACTGACGAGCGCGCCCGCGCCGCCTACCTCGCGCAGGTGATGCGCAGCGTGAAGCGCGGCGGCCACGTGCTGGTCGCGACCTTCGGCCTCGACGGCCCCGAGCGGTGCAGCGGCTTGCCGGTCGCCCGCTACGACGCCAGCGGCATCCACGCCGTGTTCGGCGCTGCGTTCGACAAGGTCGCCCAAGCCACCGAGCTGCACGAGACGCCGTGGGGCAGCGCCCAGTCGTTCGTCTACTGCTTCTGCCGACGCACGGGCTGAGGTCGCTGACCGATCGTCAGGCCGAGGTCAGGCCTCGGTGGTCACTGCGCGCGACCGTGAGCGTCGCCGGGGTCAGATCGCGTCGAGGTCGGACTCGGTCACGAGGTAGTGGACGGCGCGCTCGATGGCCTCCGGGCCGAACGCCGCGGCGTCCGCGGGGACGAAGCGGGTGTCGTCGCCGTAGCCCGACACCTGGATCACGTCGTCGGCGAACAGGCCGAAGCGCAGGCGCCGCCGCGATCAGCAGGCGTTCCTTCATGCGAGCGGACGTCGCTGCAGCCGGCGTGCCGGGCGCGAACGGCGCGAAAACACTCACCCAGGGGCCTCCCGTCCGGTGACGGGCTCCATCACCCAGTAACCGCGATGGTCACGCTCACAGCGGTCGCAGCAGCGAACTCCGCGACAGCGCGAACGCCTGGCCGGCAGTGAGGATCGTGCCGCTCTCCATCAGGTTGTTCTGGCCTGGCGTGGTGTCGTCGAGTGGGTCCGGGTAGATCTGGCCCGACACCCCGCGGTTCTGCACGTGCTGGAGCGCCAGGAAGTGACAGACCTCGTGCGCGATCACCCGCGCCATCGTCGTGTCGCCGGCGCTGCCGCGGATGATCACGCCGTAGTAGTAGCCGCCGCGGATCGGCGGACCGGGCGTCCCCAGGCTGAGGCCGCCGATCCCTGCCGGCAGGCTCTCGACCACGAAGACGTCGAGCGCGGGGCCGGCGAGGCGATCGCGCACCAGGCCCGGCAACATCGCCGACATGCTCCCCGGCGCCTCCTGCGGCTCGGTCGATTCGGTCAGGTTCTCGAAGGCCGTGCCCGGGATCGTGACCACTTGGTCGATCACCACGGCGATCGACGCCTGGTCGAAGATGCCCTGGACCTCGTCGACGAAGCTCGGCGGCGACGCGACCGACAGCGTATCGGACAGCACGATCAGGTTCACGTGCAGGGCGAGCGAGCCGTCATCGGGCGGCATGAGGATCCGCACTGTCACCGGCCCCGCGCCATCGCCGGCCACGCGGATCGTCGTCGCGCCAGGGAGGACGGCGACGCCCGGCTGGTCCGGGAAGACCTGCGTGAACGTCCCGAGCCGGATCGACTGGAAGAGCCCACCCGGCATCTGACCGATCTGCTCGTCGTTGTACGACGCCCGCATCGCCGCCGCCGGGGATCCAGCCGGCAGCCCGACCTGGTCGACGCCATCGGCGGTGGTGAGCTGGCCGAGCGCGTACAGGCTCGTCGTCGCCCCTTCGACCACCACCGTGAGCGAGCGCGTCTGCTCGGGGACCTCGAACGAGATCGGCGCCGACAGCCCGTCCGCTCCCACCGTCGCTTCGATCACCAGCTCGCGCGGCGGCGGCCCGTCATCGCCAGCGCAGGCGGCCAGCAACGCGAGGACCGCGGTCGGCAGGAGGGCACGCATGTTCGACGCTTAGCACACAACCACACAGTCCTGGCGGGGCTGCCCGCGAGTACCGCACCACGTCGGCCCTATGCACCGGGTGAAGCCACCGCGATCGAGACCTCGGCAGGGCGTTCCCGACGCCCGCCTGTAACGACTCCGGTCACACGTGACGACCGCGCTCACGGCGGCCCGCGACGGAGCATAGGCGCATGAACGCGGTTTGGTCGCCGGCGGCAAGGGCGCGGTGAGATCGCGGCGATCGGAGAACACCGTCGGCGACTGGCTGACCGACGGCGCGTCGTGGAGCAGCGCTGGGTCGCGCGGTGGCGCCGGATAGCGCCCTGCTCCCGGTCGCCCACCTTGACGAAGTCGACCAGGAGCACCTCATGAATCGTCTACAACGCGCTCGACGTCAAGGGATGGTTGGCACGGCCACCGTCGGCGGCGGAGGCCCGGCCTGTGGGCAGTGCGCGGTCTCGTGGCGCGTCGATGCGGTCGGCGATGATCAGAAGCTGCGCCCGACCATCACCGCGGCGCCGTTCGGCGTGACGGCGGGCGTGACGGTCGCGGGCAGGCCCCAGCTACGCTCGACTCGTTCGTGATCGAAGACGTACATGAGCACGCCGACGGTGAGTGCGACGACCGAGGCACCGGCCAGGACCTCCGTGACGGTCACCGCGCCGTCGCGGCGTGATCGCAGATCGTCGTATCGCTGCGCATCGGCGACCGAGATGCCGCCGGCGAGTGCCCGATCGCGGAGCGCGTTCGCGTTGCTGTCCAGGGTGCGGGCCGAGAGCGCCGAGCCGCCGGCGGTCAGCGCCAGCACCCAGCCACCGATCACGACCCACTTGACCATGCGCCGCTGCGTGGTGGTGGCGAGCGGCACGCGCAGGTCGAGGTCGGCGCCGCGCGCGACGTCGAGCTCCCGGCTGATCGGGTGACGACCGGCGCGCGAGACCCCGAGCAGGTGGTGGCCGGCGTCGACCTCGATCGGTCGCGTGAGCGGCAGGCTGCCGATGACGCGACCGTCGACCTCGACCACGGTTTCCGACTCGCCGCGCACGCGGAGGGTCGCCGGGCGCGCCACCAGCTCGAGCTCGACCGGGAGGCGCTCACCGTCGAGCGCGGTCGCGGTGGTGGTGATCGCCTGGTAGCCGGGGGCTTCCGCCACGACGGCGTGCGGGCCCGGCTTGACCTCGAGCACCAGCGGCAATTGGCCGGCGGGCTTGCCGTCGACCGTCGCGGTGACGCCTTCCACTTGACTGGTGATGAGCAGCGCGGTCGTGCGCGCTTGCACCGCCACGCCGCCACCTCGCGAATCACCCATCCCCAATGCCGGCTCGAGTGTCGCCAGCGCGGCCGTGGCGTCGGCGACCCGCTGTCCACTGCCGACGTCTGCCACGTACTTGCGAAACAGCTCGACCGCGCGTCGCAGATCGGCGAGGTTGCTCTTCTTGATCCACGCGAAGCGATGGGCCTGCGCGGCCGAGAACATGATCGCCGGGACCGGCATCGACTTGAGCGCGATCTCGAACGAGTCGGCGGCGTCGGCGAATTCGCCAGCGTTGAACAGCCGCTCGCCGGTGCGGAACGCGCGCTCGGCGGCGTCGCGCGCCTGGTCGGCGGGCGCGGTCGCGCACAGCGACGCGACCAGCGCGACGATGGTCATGATGCGGATCGGGCTCATCGGGCGGTCTCGACGCCGGCGCCCAGCTCGATCTGTTGCCACAGCTCGAGGCTGGTGGGATGGCGACGATCCGTGCCGGTGCCGATCAACAGATCGAGCAGTCCGTCGCGATCCAGATCGGTAGCGTCGAGCAGGACCGGCGGAAGCTCGCCGTCGCCGCGCGGGATCAACGGTTCGGGTACCGTCCACGCTCCGCCGGTCCGCTTCGACATCAGGATGCCGCCGCGGGTGGCGATCAACAGCTCGGGTTGCCCATCGCGGTCGAGGTCCGCCGCCACCGCGTCATAGGCGTGAGCGCTCAGGTCGAACACCTGACTGGGGGTGGGAGTCAAGCTGCTGGCGTCGTTGCTCCAGATCACGATCTCGGCGGTGGCGGTGAGCCGCGTATCGAACACCCCCACCAGGTCGAGATCGCCGTCGCCATCGATGTCGGTGGCGCGCAGCGATGCGGGTGGCGGCAGGTTCATCCCGGTCGAGAGCGTGGTCGCGGTCGGCATGCCGTTGCAGGTAGCGCCACACGAGATGCTGACCGAAACCACCTTGCCCTCGGGATCGGCGGCAGCACCGATCCGGGCCGCGCCAATGCGTTGCACCGACGTCCACAACGCAGCCGAGGCGTTGAAGTTAGGGATGAAGGGGGCCGGAGCCGCCGACAACAGTTCCATCGTGAAACCGTTCGGCGAGTAGGGCAGCAAGAAGCTGTCGCTACCGCTGCTGGCGACCAGCAGCAGATCCTCACCGTTGCGTTCATCGAGGCTCATCGGCGCGACCGCGAACGGCACGAACGGCGGATCATCCTCGGGGAGCAGCAGCGGTGCGACCATTCGGCGGCTGGTCGAGCCGAGCAACACCGCGCCACCGCGGGTCGGCGGGTCGCCGGCAACGCCGCGTTCGGCGATCACCAACAGATCGTCGAGCCCATCGAGATCGCGCCCGATCGGAAGATTGACGATCGTGGCCCCAGCCACGGTACCGAGCTTCGCCATCAAGACCGCAGGTCCCGGTGCCGCCGACTGGCGACCGTAGGCGACATAGACCGCATGGTCGCCCGCGCTCTGCTCGCCGACGTTCCCGCCGACGACGATGGCGGCGTCGGGGATGTGATCGCCGTCGAATTCGCCGACCAGCACGTCGCGCACCGGACCCGGCGTGGTGACGGCGGCGCTGTTGAACACCACGCCACCGTCGAAGGTCGAGCGCAAGAAGACGTCCACCGTCGGATCGCCCGCCTTGTATCCGAGGACATCGTCACCCGGGCGCCCGTCGAGGTCCGCCAGCAGCGCGCGGTCCCATTCGTGACTGTGGCTGCGGCCAAATTCGAAGCTGCACAGCGCGCCCACCCCGTCGGCGCACCGCAAGCCGCCGATGGACCGCCGGCCGGCCACGACGCTGACCCCGACGGTGAGCCCTGGCCCGACAAACACGTGGTCGGCACTGCCGACCGCCAAGGGCGCTGCGGCATCGGTAGCGCTGGCTAGCTCGCTCCAGATCGTCGAGAGGCGATCGCCCGCGAAGCCGCGCAACCGGCCCGGCGGTGGCGAGTCGACCACGGCCGCGCCGGGCAATGCCTGGATGCAATTTCTTGCGAGCGCCCCCGCCCCGGCCGGCGCCGTCGTGACCACGAGGTCGAGCAGGTTGTCGTTGGTGTGCGCGATCATCGACGCCCATTGAATCCGACCGCATTGCGGCGTGGTGGTGTCGAGAAACACTGAACCGATCTCGCTCACGTCGATCTCGTCGACCGCAGTGATCCCACCGACGACCTTCAACAACCACACTTGATCGGCGAACACCACGGTCAACAGGCCTTCAGGGCCACCGGTCGGCCCCGATCGCCGCGACAACTGCAACTGCGTTCCGATCACGTCGTCGATCGCATGGTCGGCTGGAAACGGCAGGACCTGCGGCGGGGTCGTCGGATCGCCGTCGAAGTCGTTGTACAACGCGCCCCGCGTCGGCGTCAGGGTCGCCATCGCCAGCAGGCTGCTGGCGGGACCGACGATCACCAGTCCGTAGATCAGCCGCCCACCGACATCGATCGGAATCGAGCTCTGAGCCACCGGCACCAGCCCGTCGGCCGGATCGCCCGCCATGGTGACCACGCCGATCGGCGTCGGGATCACCACATCGGGCAAGCCGTCGCCGTTGGGATCGCCGATCGCGGGCGCGCCCGACACGGACTGCCCGGGCAACGTGGTGGTCGGCGCCAGGTCGCCGTCACCCGACGCCAGCGCGAGATCGACCCGCTGATCGGTGACCCCGATCGCGTCGTCGAACCCATCGCCGTTGACATCGGCGATCAACGTCTCGGCCGACACCCATGGTCGACTCGAGCGCAGCCGGAACGCCAGCGAGGCCGCACGACACACGCCGTCGTTGCCGCAGCCGGTTCCGCTCGGGCACGGCGTGGCCGACGCGGCGTCGCACAGCCGGCGGCACGCGCGCAGGGGATCGCTGGCGGCACCGCACAGCGTGTCGGTCGGGCCGTCGCAATCTTCTCCAGAAGCGGGCTCGATCACCCCGTTGCCACAGGTGCCCGGCGGCAACGGCGGCAATGCGGAACAGCCAACAGCGGCGAGCGCCACGATGACTGGAGCGCATCTCCGCATCCAGCGCCGGCTGCGATCGTCGCACGGCGGGCGCCTCGCGGCGTACGTCCGATGCTCCCTCATCTCGTGGAATGGCGATCGCATGCGAGACCTCCGCGGGACGGTGCCCGCATCGACGGATCAGTGGTTTTTTTTGAACGGATCTTCGAGCAGTGGATTGCCGGCCGACCCGCTGCCGTGGCCGGGCTTGCCGCCGTGGCCGGGCTTGCCACCGTGGCCGGGCTTGCTGCCGACCGGCGCGGCGGTGAGATTCACGATGAGGTTGGTCGGCGCCGACGGCACCACGCCTTGCGTCGTGGTCACGAACCCGGCCGCGGTGATCGCGAGTTCGATCGGCGCATCGCCGCGCGGCAGCGTGAGCGTGCCCGGGATCGTGGTGGTCGCACCCGACGCGGCGCGGACGGTCGCGCCGGTCGGCGTGCCGTTGATCGCGATGGCCACGGTCGTGGGTTGCGGCGGTGGCACGGGCCGCGGCGGAACCGGCGGCGACTCGATCGCGGCGGTGCCCGGTGCCGGCGCGGGCGGCGGCGACTCGTTCGACGATCCGCCGAGCTTCATCACCACCAGCGAGGCGATCGCGGCCAGCACGACGCCGCCCGCCGCCAGCACGATTCCTCGCCGCGACTTCGGTGCGGTGCCGGAATCGGATCGCGTCGGCTTCGCGGTATTCGAGAGCGCATCGCGGAGATCGACCGTCTCAGCGGTGGCGCTCGGTCGGCCCGAAATCGGCGAAGTCCTTGATGCGGACAAGACCGGCGGGGTGACGCGCGGCAGATCGGCGCTGGCACGGACCACCGGCAAGGCATGACCGCTCGAGCTCGCCGACTGCTCCAGTGCCGCCAGCGCGGCGGCCAGGTTGGCCGGGCGCGCCGCGGGATCCTTGGCCATCATCCACGCGATCACATCGTCGATCGAGCTTAGCTCGGGCACGGTCGCCGACAACAGCGGCGGCTCGTCCCCGATCTGCTTCATCAGGATCTCCATGTAGTCGTCGCCCGAGAACGGTACCGAGCCCGACAACAGCTCGTAGGCGACGCAACCGAATGCGTAGATGTCGGTCCGGAAGTCGACGTCGCGCCCTCGGCATTGCTCGGGTGACATGTAGTACGGCGTGCCGATCGGCGCGCCGGTGCGGGTCTTGTGCATGCCCTCCGGTGTGGTGCCGAAGGCCTTGGCGATGCCGAAGTCGAGCAGCTTGGGAAACCAGCCGCCCTCCGCGTCGGCGACCAAGAAGATGTTCTCCGGCTTGATGTCGCGGTGGATGACGCCGTTGGCGTGCGCGGCATCGAGCGCGCGAGCGACCCCCCGCAACACCTGCACCGCGTCGGTCAGCGGCAGCGCGCCGTGCTCTTCGAGGTACACGTCGAGTGGCTTGCCTTCGAGCAGCTCCATCACGAAGTAGTGGCGACCGTCGTCGAGCTGACCGAAGCCGAAGATGTCGATGATGTGGCGGTGGCGGATCTGATTGACCGAGCGCGCCTCGGCCATGAACCGCGACACCATCTCGGGCTGCGCCGAGTACGCCCGTGACAGCACCTTGATCGCCACCTGCTTGCCGATCAGGGGATGGGTCGCGCGATACACCGTGCCGAAGCCGCCGGCGCCGATCAGCGACTCGATGACGTACTCGCCGACGGCTTGCCCGGCGGCCAGTTCATCCTTGTCGGCTCTCCTCGAAGGCGTCGTCATCGTCGAAGCGTTTGGCAGCGTCGCGCACCCATGTTGTCATGATTGCACGAGCGAGGCCTGCCCGGCCACGTGGCGGGCGCCTCAGCGTCGCGGTCCCGGCCGCCGATGGCCCGACCCCGCGGCCACGGAGCATTAAGGCGCATCAACGCGGTTGGGTGCCCGCGGGGGCGGCCGCGAGTTCGGGGGCATGCCCTGCGGTGGTCTCGGCCCTGGCGGAAACGTGAGGGAGCGTACGCAGATCGGGGCGCCGGTGGCGTGCACCACTGGCCGGGCGTCAACACGCTGCGCGCCTTGCTCGACAAGGAGCCGATCGTGGTGAAGCGGCCGCGGCACTTCTTCAGCGACGACATGCCCGAGGAGGTCACGCTCCATTTCACGATCCCGCCGAGCACATCGCCCGGCGGGCCGCGACCGGCGCATGCGTGCTGGGCCGGCGCGCCGTGCGCGCCCAGTCCTGGCGCGGCCGCCCGACGACGCACGAGCCGCGCTTCGGCCTTCGGCCGCAGGTCGCAGCTCGGGGTTGCGGCTGATCACGCGCACGGCGAACTGTCCGGCGGCGAGCAGCGCGTCGACCACGCCGCCGCCCTGCGCTCCGGTACCACCGACGACGGTCACGATTGGCTTGCTCATACGATGTCTCCTCGTTCGAGGTTCCGCGCGGCCCCGTCGCCAGGTCGCGCCATCCTGGGGCCTCGGGCCCAGGCGCGGTAGTCGCGGTCGATGGGAAAGCCCGTTCGCGGTCGCGCGGGTCTGGTGTCCCCGATGGGCCGTGGATGTGGTCTGGTCTGCCGATGCGATGCACCCGCTCGATGACGGTCCCGGGGTTGATGGTCGCGCTGGCCCTGGCCGCCTGCGGACGCGAGGACCGCCAGCCGGCGCCGGCGCCGCCGTGCGCGGACCACGCGAGGGCGGCGACCAGCCCCGCGGCCACGCCGCCGCCCGGCCCCGCGCTCGCGCCTCCAACCAACCCGGCGCAGGCCGAGATGCGCCTGCTCTCGGACGCGATGGTGATCGCGGTGCAGGGCGTCGGCAGCCGTGACGTCCGGGCGATCTCGCCGGCGCTCCACCGGGTCCACGCCGCCAAGGCCGCGACCGAGGCCGCGCTCGAGAGCGGCGCCTGGCGTCCCGCGGTCCACGGCGATCAGCGCGAGACCTTCGCCAGCATGGACCAGGCCTTCCACGAGCACCTCGAGCACCTGCTCGCGGCCAGCGAGACCGGCGACGTCGCCGCCACCGCCACCGCCCTCGCCGCCGCGCTGCAGGCCTGCGAGGGCTGCCATACCCAGTTCCGCGCCCCGCCGGCGGCCATCGCGGCGCCCACCCCCTGACCGCGACGGCCGCGGCTACTTGCCGAAGGCGGCCGAGACCGTCGCGGTCACGGTGCCGCCGAGCGCGGGCGTCGCGACCGGCAGACCGAGGCGGGCGTAGAACGAGCGGCCGAGTTCGGCGGTGATGTCGACCCGCGCGCGGTGGGGCAGGGGCAGGCCGAGATCGATCGCGCTGCCCCAGGTGGCAGCGTGAGTCGTCGAGCCGTCGGCGGCGATCAGCTCGGTACGTGCCGCCCACGCGCGCGCGCCCACGCGATCGAGCGGGCCGCGCCGCGGCGTCCAGGTCAGCCCGGCCTGCGCGCGGCTGTCGATGGCGAGGCCGTCGGCCAGGTACGGCGTCATCGTCCGGTCGGCGCCGATCGAGGCCTCGACGTCGTCGGTCTGCACTCGCACGAGCGCGTGGCCGCCGACGATCGTCAGGTGCTCCAGCGCCGGCGGCGTCATGGTCGCGAACTGCGGGTTCGACTGGGTGCCGCCCGAGGTCGCCCAGCCGGCCGCGAGGTCGAGCGTCACCGGGCCGAGCGTGAGGTTCTCGAGCCGCGCCGGGTAGAACGTCAGCGGCGACACGCCGACGCCGTCACCCCAGGTCGCGGCCCCGACGTTGAAGTAGGCGAGATCGAGCCGGGCACCATCGTGCCGCCAGCGCATGACCGCGGTGCCCCAGTCCTCCTGCTCGAGCGTGCGTCCGGCCTGGGTCGTGCGCGAGTACCGGACCCAGAACGGGATCGGGATGAGTCGGTTGCGCTGGGGCGCGAGCGCACGCGCCACCGAGATCTTCGGCTCGATGCCGGGGCGGTGCAGCGTCGCCGGATCGGCGATCCGCGCCGTGAACAGGTTCAGCAGATCGAACAGCCCGAGCTCGACGCCCCAGCCGCTGTGGGCGTACGGCGTACCGCCGGTCACCAGGTAGCGATCGGACAGACCCGGCAGGATCCCGACACCCCACTCCTGTGTAATCCGCACGTCGAGCAGGCCGACGTCCCACGGACAGAACTCGGCCCGCTCGCCCGCCGACCAGGTCGCGCCGTCCTGCAGGTGGCCGATCGAGCCGTCCACCGTCGCGAGATCACAGTTGATCCCGACCAGCGCGCCCGACGCGCCGGCGCCCGCGGTCCCGCGACTGTCGCCGACCACGCGCACCGCGGCCGAGACGTCGCCGGCATCGGCGAACGCCGTCGACTGGTGAAGGATCAACGCGAACGGGAGGGCCCACCGGAGCATGCCGGTGACCTCTGCAACCCGCTTGCCGCCCTCGCGCCGCCGTGACTCGATCATGCGAGCGGCTCGAGGCGGGCGAGGATGTCGTCGGCGACCGCGGTGATCGGCCGACGGCTGGTGTCGATGGTGTGGTGGGCGCGGGCGTAGAGCGCGGCGCGGGCGGCGAGCAGGGCCTCGAGCTCGGCGAAGGCGTGCGGGCTCTTGGCCATCGGCCGGCGATCGCCCTGCTTGATGACCCGGTTCCAGTGGTCGCGCGGGCGGGCCTTGAGCCAGAAGGTGACCGTGCGATCGCGCAAGAGCGCGAAGTTGTCGGCGTCGCCGACGATCGAGCCGCCGGTGGCCAGGACCATCGGCGTCGGCCGGGTGAGCAGCTCGTCGAGCACCGCGCGCTCGACCCGGCGGTAGTAGGCCTCGCCGTGCAGCTCGAAGATCTCGGCCAGGCGCAGACCGGCCGCGGCCTCGATGCGCTGATCGACCTCGACGTGGGGCACGCCCAGCCGGCGGGCCAGCTCGGCGCCGACCGACGACTTGCCGGCGCCGCGCACGCCGAGCAGCGCGAGGGTCGCCGGCCGGGGCGCCGTGGCCTCGGTCAGGAGCGCCGCCGGGGTGGTGGCCAGCGCCGCCGCGACCTCGGCGAAGCGGACCAGCGAGATGTTGCCGCGCCCGGCCTCGAGCTGGGTCAGGAAGCGCTGGCTCACGCCGGACCGCTCGGACAGCTCGCGCCGGGTCATCGCCTGGCCCTGGCGCAGGGTCCGGACCCGGGCCCCGACCCGGGCCAGGAGGGCGTCGCCGTGGCGGTGGTCCATCGCGTAAGCACTATAGTGCTCAACGATGGTAACGACAAGCACTAAACTGCTTGCAGGATCGGCGCGGGCCACGCTAGATCTGCGGGGCATGGCCCCGCTCGTCCTCGACACCCACCCCGATCGCTACCACCACTGGCGGCTCGAGCTCGCCGGCGAGGTCGCGACCCTGATCATGAAGGTCGACGGCGACCACCCGTTCCGGCCGGGCTACGAGCTCAAGCTCAACAGCTACGATCTCAGCGTCGATCTCGAGCTGGCTGACGTCATCGGCCGCCTGCGCTTCGAGCACCCCGAGGTCCGGTGCTGCGTGATCGGCGCCGACCTCGATCGCGTGTTCTGCTCGGGCGCCAACATCTACATGCTCGGCATGTCGAGCCACTCGTTCAAGGTCAACTTCTGCAAGTTCACCAACGAGACCCGGCTGTACCTCGAGGACGCCAGCGCCCACTCGGGGCTCAAGTTCCTGGCCGCGTGCAAGGGCACCACCGCCGGCGGCGGCTACGAGCTGGCGCTGGCCTGCGACGAGATCCTGCTGGTCGACGACGGCAACTCGGCGGTGTCGTTCCCCGAGACCCCGCTGCTCGCGGTGCTGCCCGGCACCGGCGGCCTCACCCGGCTGGTCGACAAGCGCAAGGTCCGCCGCGATCGCGCCGACGTCTTCTGCACCGTGGCCGAGGGCATCAAGGGCAAGCGGGCCAAGGACTGGGGCCTGGTCGACGCCGTGGTGCCGCGCAGCAAGTGGACCGAGACCGTCGCGGCCCGGGCCCACGCGCTCGCGGCGTCGACGGCCGACGTCGGCCACGGCCCGGCGGTGATCCTCGGTCCGCTGGCGCCGACCGTCACCGACGATCGCCTCGGCTACCGCCACGTCACCGTCACGCTCGATCGCGCGGCCCGCACCGCCGAACTCCTGATCCGCGGCCCGAAAGAGCCGCCGCCCGCGACCGCCGCCGCCGGGGGCGCCGATGCGTGGAGCCTGCGCGCGTTCCGCGAGCTCGACGACGCGCTGCTGCGCCTGCGCTTCGACGCGCCCGAGGTCGGGGTAGTCGTGATCCGCACCGCCGGCGATCGCGCGCTGGTCGTCGCCCACGACGAGGCCCTGGCCGCCGATCCGTCGGGCCTGGCCCGCGAGATCCGGCTGTTGC
>JAYVSF010000063.1:0-5223 GCA_043775605.1 Myxococcales bacterium | reverse complement strand
CCGCGAGATGGGCGTCGGTCGTGAGGTTGCCCGCGGTGCCCGTCGCCAGGAACAAGCGCTCGAGCGTGTCCAGGTGCCGGGGGCCTGGCTCCAGCACTTGCACGTTGGGACGCGCGAACCAGGCCCGGACGCGGGTCATCGCCGCGGCGGCGGTCAAGGGAGCGACGAGCACGGCCCGGTGAGTCATCAGGCGGACGAAGCCGAGCACGACGACCCACGGCATGCCGACCGGGTCGGTGCCGTTGAGCAGGCCCTCCCACCACGATCTCGCTGCCACGTGATGAGGCGCGTCGCGGTTGTGGGCGTACACGACGAGGTTGAGATCGGGGACGATCATCGCTGCGCTTTGCCGATGAACTCCTCGACCTCGAGCTGATCGACGAGCTGATTCAGCTTGCCGCCGTCGATCCCCGGGCGGAATCCTCCGGCGTGAGGCTCGACCCGGTAGCGGCGCTGCGGCTCGCGCGCCCGGCTCGTGAGCCCCTGCCGGATAAGCTCGTTCAGCACCTCCTTGAACGACTGTCCCCGCCGGTGTGCCAGCTCCTTCACCTTCTTCACGAGGTCCGCCTCCAGCGTCACCGTCGTGCGCATGCAGGCATCATGATGCTCGTCTCGCATGCCGTCAAGCTGCCTCGCCTCGACGCCAGGCCCAGCCGACGCCGACGCTCAGCGCGAGCAGTGGGAGGCCGCCAACTTCGCCGCCTTCGAGGCCCGTCGCTCGCGCTGAGCGGTCGGGCCGGGCGCCGCCTTCACGGGAGGACGTCGCTCACGGCGACGGTGACGTCCGGGAAGGCCGCCAGGGCGATGCGGGTGCCGCGGCGAACTGTCTCGACCGAGCCGTAGCCGTCCAGCCCCGGCTCGCGCCGGACCTCGATGGTGCAAGCCACGACATCGACCAGCCACTCTGCGACCGCGAGGTGATGGCGGCGCAGGGTCATCGACGCGAGCGTGCCGCGCGCCGCGCTCGCACGTGCTCGCGGTACTCGCCCAGGGTCATGGTCGGCGCGATCCCGCCGGCGACCTCGGTGCTGCGTCGCTCGATCTCCGCGGTCCATTGTGCCTCGGCGTCTTCGTCAGACTCCGCGTCGAGGCTCCGGATCAGCTCCACCGCCAGCCGCGCGCGCTCCTCCGGCGGGAGCCGGAGTACCTCGTCGAGAAGGTTCGCCGTCGCGGCCACGTATCACGGCAGCACGCCACGGCGCACCAACACAGACCCGCCTGACAGCGCCGCTGTCAGGTCAGAAGCGGAAGAGGACCTGGCCGCAGGAGTTGCCGGACGGGCAGCCGGGCGGGGCGCTGTCGCCGGACAGGATGAGCGGAACGGCGATGGCGGTGACGACGACCGCGGCGGCGGCGCCCCAGAACCAGGGGCGGTGGACGAAGGCGGGGACGTGGAACTGGCCCTTGTGCGGCGGGCCGCGCCGGCGAGTGTGCTCGATCTTGACGACCTGGGCGTAGAGCTCGGCCGCGGCGGCGGCGAAGGCGGTCTCGAGATCGCGCTGGCCGACCTTGATGTCGATCGATGCGAGCCGGGCGCCGCCGTCGGTGTCGTAGACCGCCGCGGTGTAGCGGCCGTCCTTCTTGCCCGGCCGCACCAGCACCACCTGATCGACCTCGATCAGGTCGGCGATCTGGCGCAGCCCGGCGCGGGCCTCGGCGACCAGCTCGGGGCTGTCGATGCCGGCGGCGAACACCGTCCGGGCGGCGGACAGGTCGCGGGCGCCGTCCGACGGCATCAGCACGACCGACAGCCGGAACGGCATGCGGGTGCCGACCCGGACGGGCTCGACCCGGCGCTCGAAGCCCTCGCGCCGGATGGTGACGTAGTGGGTGCCGACCGGCAGGCCGGAGGCGAGCGTCGGCGTGAAGCCGACCAGGCGGCCGTCGACGTAGGCCATCGCGCCCTCGGGCGACGACTCGATGTCGATCGCGCCGCGATCGGCGTCCTGGACCTGATCGTGGGCCTCCTCCCACACCGGCAGGGTCTGCTTGGGGCCGAGATCGGCGTCGGGCACCGCGTCGCTGCGCCAGACCTGCAGCGCGGTGAACGTGGCCAGCGCGCCCTTGTGATCGCCGGCCATCGCCTGCGCCGAGCCGAGCAGCAGCTGGGCTCGCGCCAGATCCTGCTTCGACGTCCATGCCAGCACCCGCGCCAGCTGCACCGAGGCGCCCTGGAGCTTGAGCAGCGCGAGCTTGACCTTGCCCCGGCGCAGCAGGGTCTCGCCGGCCTCGAGCTGGGCGAGGCCCTCGGCGACCGCGTCCTGCGGCACCCGGTGGGCCCGCGCCGCCAGCCGATCGTCCTGATCGATCACCGCCAGGCGGGGATCGCGCTTCAGCGCGCGCTCCATCGACACCTGGACCGTGGCCTGGATCGCCGGCGCCAGCGGCGAGCCGTCGCTGCCGGCGACCACCACCGCGACCGACGCCTCGGCCTCGCGGTCGTCGGCGTCGCCGTCGTCGGCGTGGCTCCGACCGGGGCCGCCCGCGATCGCGACCGCCAGCGCCAGCAGCGCGGCCAGCGTGCGGGCCGGGCGCGACGTCCGGGTGATCAACGGCCCGGATCTCCGTCGTCGGGACCGGCGCCACCCGCACCGCCGAGCGCGCCGGCGCCGAGGTCGCGGGCCAGGGCGGCCAGGTAGGGATCGCTGGCCAGGAGATCAGCGAACAGGCCCTCGAGCTCGGCGCGCTGGGCCGGGTCGAGCTCATGGCCGAGGCCGTCATCGAGCAACCGGGCCAGCGCCTGGTCCGGCGTGATCCGCCCGGCGTCGAGATCGGCGGCGACCGCGACCATGGGATCGACGTCGCCGACCTGGGCCGCGCCCGCGGTGCCCCTCAGCGGCGCGGCTTGCCCGGCGCGATCGGCCGGCCCGGCCTCGTCAACGTCGGCGCCGTCGTCGACACCGAGGGGGCCGACGGGGCCGGAGGAGCCGCCCGGCCCGGTCGGGCCCTTGATTCCGGTGGTCATGGCGCGCACCCGACGGCGGCAGGCGCCGCTCGTGCCGGTAGCCTGAAGCTTACTCGATCGTCGGCGGCGGTGTGCATCACGCCCCGGCTATCGTCCGCTGCGCGCGCCGGTTGCGCCCCTCCGCAAAACGACGTGTTAGGGTCCGCGGACTCGTGGCCGACCCCATCATCAAGCTGGCCGACCTCAAGAAGAGCTACGGCACCGGCGCCGCCCGCACCGAGGTCCTGCGCGGGGTCTCGCTCACCGTCGAACGTGGCGAGCTGGTCGCCCTGGTCGGGCAATCCGGCTCGGGCAAGTCGACCTTGCTCAACATCGTCGGCGGCCTCGATAAGCCCGACAGCGGTAGCGTCGAGGTCCTCGGCAACGTCTACGCCCGGACCAGCGAGCCGGCCCTGGCCCGCCTCCGCAACCAGAACATCGGCTTCGTGTTCCAGGCCTTCAACCTGCTCGAGCACCTGAGCTGCCTCGACAACGTGACCCTGCCGTCGCAGTTCGCGGGCAGCAAGGACGACGTCAAGGCCCGCGGCCTGGCTGCGCTCGAGCGGGTCGGCCTGGCCGAGCACGCGCGCCGCCGCCCGGGCGAGCTGTCGGGCGGGCAGAAGCAGCGGGTCGCGATCGCCCGCGCCCTGTTCAACCAGCCGACCCTGCTGCTGTGCGACGAGCCGACCGGGAACCTCGACTCGGCCACCGGCCACGAGGTCATCGAGTTCTTCCGCAAGCTCAACCAGAAGGACGGCGTGACCCTGGTCATCGTCACCCACGAGCGGCGGGTGTCCAACGTCGCCCAGCGCGTGGTCGCCATGCGCGACGGCTCGATCGTCGAGGGCGAGGAGGCGGCGGCGATCGGCCGCGGCCACGCCGGCGACGGCGCAGGAGGTCTGGCATGATGCCGCAGAGCAAGCTGGCGCGCATGGTCGCGGCCAACTCGGTGCGCAGCCCGCGCCACTTCGTGTTCTCCGCGATCGGCGTCGTGATCGGCATCGGCGCGTTCGTCCTGTTCATGGGCGGCGTGCTCAAGGTCCGCTCGGTGCTGTTCGCGGCCTTCCCGCTCGAGCAGGTCGAGGTCATCGCCCCCCACACCTCGGTCGGCGGCGTCGACATCTCGGCCAAGCTGACCCAGGAGACCGTCGACAAGATCAAGGCGCGGTCCGAGGTCAAGGAGGCCCTGCCGCGCATGACCATGCAGTTCCCCGCCCTCGGCTACGGCCGGTTCGAGGGCCAGGACCTGCGGTTCGAGGTCGGCGGCTTCACCGACGGTATCCCCGACGTCCACGTCGCCAACGATCCCAGGCTGGCGCCGGTCTTCAAGGACTGGGAGACCGAGCCGCTCGGCCCGACCTGCGACGCCACCGTGGTCTGCCCCGACAAGGCCTGGCAGTACTGCGACGGCGCCGATCACAAGTGCCACCACCGGGTGCCGGTGATCCTGTCGAACACCGTGCTCGAACTCTACAACAAGCAGATCGCGTCGTCGCACGGGCTGCCCCACATCGGCGGCCTCGAACAGTTCATCGCCGAGCGCGGTCGCGAGCGGATGCACTTCAACATCGTGCTCGGCGACACCACGGTGATCGGCTCGAACCGCAACATCGCCGAGTCGCGCCAGCACGAGGTCGGCGCGATCCTGGTCGGCATCTCCGACAAGGCCCGGCGGGTCGGCCTGACCATCCCGATCGGCTACGTCAAGCGCTGGAACCGCGAGTTCAAGGGCGAGGAGGCCGCCGGCCAGTTCTCGTCGATCATCGTGACCCTGCGCGACAAGGGCCAGTTGGCGCCGTTCACCAGCTTCCTCGAGAAGCAGATGAAGCTGCGGCTCGAGGACTCGCTGGGCGAGCAGCTCGGCACGCTGCTGTTCGTGATCACGATCGTGCTGATCGCCATCGCCGGCGTGATCGTCGCGATCAGCGCGATCAACATCGCCCACAACTTCTTCATGCAGGTCTCGGATCGCCGGCGCGAGATCGGCGTCCTGCGCGCGGTCGGCGCCACCCAGGGCGACGTCATGGCCATCGTGCTGGGCGAGGCCGCAGTCATCGGCCTGGTCTCGGGCGTGCTCGGCTGCCTGCTGGCGTTCACCGGCGGCGTGATCATCGACTGGGTCTCGCACGCGCTGGTGCCCGACTTCCCGTTCAAGCCCAAGACCTGGTTCGACTTCCAGTGGTGGGTGCTGGCCCTGGGCATCGGCTTCGCGACCCTGTTCTCGGTGATCGGCGGCCTGCTGCCCGCGTTCAAGGCCTCCCGGCTCGAGCCGGCGGCCG
>JAYVSF010000062.1:0-7448 GCA_043775605.1 Myxococcales bacterium | reverse complement strand
GCGGCGTCGGCCGGTGCGCTCGCGCTGCTGGGCCCGGTCGGGCTCAAGGAGAGCCAGGCTGCGGCGGTCCGTGCCGCCGCGCTCGGCCTGCCGATCGCGCTGCTCGCGCCCGGCGACGGCGCCGATCCCGACGCCGGCGTGTTCCGGCTGACCGGCTCGCCCGAGGCCGAGGCCCGCGCCGCCGCCGCGATCGCCGCCACCCTTGGCGCGCCGACCGTCGGCGTGCTGGCGCCGCGCGACGACGTCGGCATCGCCGCCGAGGACGCCTTCGCCACCGCCGCCACCGCCGCCGGGCTCGCGGTCACCGCCCGCGGCTTCTACGATCCCACCGCCAGCGAGCTCGAGCCCGACCTCAAGGACTTCCTCGGCCTCGATCCCGCGACCAACCCGCGCCTGGCGGCGCATCTCCGACGCTACGGCTGGCGCGGCTGGCAGTCGTTCTCCCCGGACGTCCCGTTCGCGCTCCTGTACGTGCCCGATCGTTACGATCGCGCGGCGCTGGTCGCCAGCTACTTGCCGTACCTCGGCGTCGAGGTCCACAGCGAGGACTTCCTCGACCCCGAGTACCTGCGCAAGAAGCACGGCGGCCGCATCCCACAGGTCGTGCAGCTGCTCGGCTCATCAGCGTGGAACCACCCCAGCCTCGCGGTGCGCGGCGGCGCCGCGGTCGAGGGCGCGTACTTCCTCGAGCCGTGCCCCGGCCTGCTCGGCGGTACCAGCGGCGCCGATGAGCTGTTCGAGCGCTTCACCGCGCGCACCGGACGCGCCCCGTCGTCGTCGGCGCAGGAGGCCCACGACGCCTGGCTGCTGGTCGAGCAGGCCCGGGCCGTGGCCGCCGCGGCGTCGACGTCCGCACCGCGCGACGCCTGGATCGCCGCGCTGCGCGGCGCCCACCTCGACGACGGCGCGTGTACGCCAGCCACGGTCGGCGCCGACGGCCAGATCGCGCGCGAGTCGGCCTTGCTCGGCGTCGACGCCGGCGAGATCGTCGCCGTCCCGTACTGATTCCGGATCCGAACCCGAACCCGAACCCGAACCCGAACCCGAACCCGAACCCGAGCGGCCTTGCGCCGACGGCTCCGGGCGGCAACAGTAGCCCGATGGCCGAGGACGCACGCGACGAGGACGACGACGCGCACGACGAGGAGCGACCGGCGCGGCGCCTCGGCCCGAAGCAGCTCGCGATCCACGCCGGCCTGTTCGTCGCGACCTGCGCGACCACCTACGTCGCCGGCGGCGCCGCGTTCGCCGCCACGCTGATGACGATCCTGGTCTGCCACGAGATGGGCCACTACGTGCTGGCCCGCCGCCACGGCATCGACGTCTCGCTGCCGTACTTCATCCCGCTGCCGCCGACGGTCTCGCTCGGCACTCTCGGCGCGGTCATCAAGATGCGGGCGCCGATCCGCGATCGCAACCAGCTTATCGACGTCGGCGCCGCCGGACCGATCGCCGGCCTGGTCGTCGCCATCCCGGCCCTCATCATCGGCCTGTCGCTGTCGTCGGTCGGGCCGAGCATTCCCGGCGGCGCCCAGGAGGGCAACTCGCTGCTGTACGGCCTGATCAAGCTGACCATGTTCGGCCGCTGGCTGCCCGGCCACGGCGTCGACGTCCAGCTCCACCCGATGGCGTTCGCGGCCTGGGTCGGCCTCCTGATCACGATGATCAACCTCATCCCGATCGGTCAGCTCGACGGTGGCCACGTCATGCGCGCCGGGCTCGGCGATCGCCACGAGCGGCTGAGCGCGGTCCTGCATCGCGCGCTGCTGGCGGTCGCGCTCGCGGCCGGCGGCTACCTCTACGCCCTGGCCCGCACCGACGGCGCCGACCGTCTGGCCGCGCTCGGCTTCGCCGCCTGGGGCGCCGCTCCGTGGCTGGTGTGGTCGGTCCTGCTCGCGGTCATGCGCAACCTCGCCGGCGGCGAGTATCACCCGTCGGTGACCGGGCCGCCGCTCACCCCCGGCCGGCGCCGCCTGGTCTGGGTCATGGCCGTGGTCTTCCTCCTTCTGTTCGCGCCGGTGCCGATGCGGCCGACCCTTTGACGAGAACCGGTTGGTGCTGGCCCGTCTCGAGCTGCGGCAGCCAGCCAGATGACGCCATCCGAGACGACCTTCGCGCTTATCTCGACACCGATCCCGGCCACGCGATCTCGATGCGCGATCGTTTGCTGCAGCTGCTCAGGTCGAACGACGACGCAGACGGCTACGCTGACGAGGGTGAAGAGGGGGGCGAACGGTGAGGGGCAACTACCGGTTCGTCGCGGCGGCGGGGACCGTGACTTGCTCGATCGACGGACACAGCATCGAGCTGCCGATGTTCATGGGGGTCTTGAAGCATCCGAGCGTCGAGCAACTCCGCGATCTGTTGCTCGATCCCCTGATCGCCGGCAAGTACACGCGTGAGGCGATACGAAAGCTGCCGTGGAACGCGCTCAGACAGTTTCCTCGGAGCTGGCTCGTCGCGTGTCTCCCGGGCGCCACGCTGCCAGAGGGTCGCCGTCGTGCAGTCGAGTTCATGCTCGCGATGTGATCGGCCGCGGCGCTGGTTGCCGAGCCCGGCAGGAACGATCTGCGCTAGATTCAAAGAGCCCATGCGCGTCGAGTGCGAACGATGCCACGCCCTGGTCGCGGCCGACCTCGAGGTCGACGGCGAGGGTGTGACCGTGCGCTGCGGTGCGTGCGGCGGCAGCTTCCACGCGACGGCCCGGCGGCGCCCGGCGCCGGTCGTGGCCGCCGTCGACGACCAGCCCGGGTGCGTGAAGTGCGGCGCGCCCATGACCGCCGAGCCCGCCTGCCCGCGCTGCGGTCTGGCCCGCGAACGCGCGGCGAGTTGGGCCGCCGCCTCCAGCGTTCCCGCGGACGCGCTGGCCGCGGCGTGGGCGGCCACCGAGGCAGCCTGGGATGAGTCCGCGGCCCACGATCGGGTCGCCGCGCTGGCGCTCGATCTCGGCGAGTTGCCCTGGCTCGCCCGCCGGTACCGCGAGGTCCAGCGCGCGCGTCCGTCCGACGCGGTGGCGCGGACGCGCATCGATCGCATCGGGGTCATGACCCTGGCGGCGCTCAAGGCCACCGCCGCCGTGCCGCGCTCGGGCCTGAGCAGCCGTCAGGCCGGCACCTGGGTCGTGATCATCCTGGTGCTGCTGGTCGGCGCCGGCCTGCTCGCGGCCAAGACCGCCACGCAGCAGCGTCAGACCCAGCGCCGGCCGGCGATCCCGGCCGCCGATCGCGCGCCGACCCCGCAGGACGGCCCGCCGTCGATTGAACGGGTCGCACCGGGACGGTAACCTCGTCGGCGGTGGCGCAGGTCGATCTCCACGAGCGCCAGCTCACCCTCAAGCTGGTCTACTTCGGGCCGCCGCGCTCGGGCAAGACCACCAACCTGCGCGCGCTCCACGCCCGGGTCGACGCCCTCAACCGCGGCCGGTTGATGACCCTCGACACCCGCGACGATCGCACCCTGTTCTTCGACCTCCTGCCGATCTTCTTCCGGACCTCGGCGCTCGCGTTCCGGATCAAGGTCTACACCGTGCCCGGCCAGCCGATGCACGAGGCGACCCGCCGGGTGGTGCTGCAGGGCGCCGACGGGGTGGTGTTCGTCGCCGATTCCGATCCGGGCCAGGTCGAGGCCAACCGCGAGGCCTGGACCGGGATGATCCGCAACCGGGCCGAGCTCGGCCTGACCGCGATCCCGGTCGTGCTCCAGTACAACAAGCGCGATCTCGCCGGCACCACGGACCTCGCGCTGGTCGACCGCTTCGACGAGTCCGAGCGGCCGGTGATCGCCGCCAGCGCGGTGCGCGGGGAGGGCGTCCTGGCCACGTTCCTGGCCGCGGTCGGCGCGATCTGGGACGCGCTCGAGGCCAGCGACGGGGTCGGCACCCGGTTCGGGGTCGATCGCGCCGCGTTCCTGGCCGCCGTGCTCGCCCATGTCGGCGGCGAAGAACGTGATATCCTTGGCCGGTGATGAGCTGGCCAACCGGCGAGTGCGCCGGCGAGCCCGACCCGCTCGACCCGCCGATCGCGCTGCAGGCCCTGGTGCCGCGCGACGAGCTCGACGAGCTGGCGGCAGGCACGGCGAGGGCCGTCGGCTGCCAGACCGCGGTGCTGGGTACCGGCGGTGAGCGCCTGGCCGGGGTCGAGATCGCGGACGGCGCCCAGGTCGCGATCGAGCTGCACGGCGAGGTCCTCGGCTGGGCGGTGTCCGACGCCGACCACCCGGCCGCCGCCAACCACCTGGCCCAGGTGATCGGCCTGATCGTCCACCACGCCCACGCACGCGAGCTGACCGGCCTGGCCCACGAGGCCGCGATCACCGCGACCTACGTCGAGCTGACCCAGAAGAACCGCAGCCTCGAGGCGGCGGTGGCCCGGATGCGCGACACCGACCGCATCAAGTCCAACTTCCTGGCCACGATGTCGCACGAGCTGCGGACCCCGCTGACCTCGGTGATCGGCTACTCGGAGATGCTGCTCGAGGGCCTGGCCGGCGCGATCACCGGCGAGCAGCGCGACTACCTGACGACGATCCTCGGCAAGGCCGATCAGCTGCTCCAGCTCATCACCGCGGTCCTCGACATGTCGCGGCTCGAGACGGGATCGTCCTCAATCGATGTCGCGCCGGTGCCGGTCGACGAGGTGGTCGGCAGCGTGGTCGCGTGCTTCGCGCCGCCGTGCCAGAAGCGCGGCATCGCGCTCGAGACCACGATCGCGGCGCCGCTGCGGGTGGCCGGCGATCGCCGGCAGATCCGCCAGGTGCTGTGGAACCTGGTGTCGAACGCGGTCAAGTTCACGCCCGACGGTGGTCGGGTGGTGGTCGAGGTCCGGCTCGGGCCGCTGGCGCCCGACGGGGTCAGCACCCGGCCCGACAACCGGCTGGCCGCGCACGTCGAGGTCACCGACAGCGGCATCGGCATCCCGCGCGAGCAACTGCCCCACATCTTCGAGCCGTTCTTCCAGGTCGACTCGTCGTCGACCCGCGAGTATGGCGGCAGCGGCCTCGGCCTGACCCTGGCCAAGGCCTACGTCGAGGCCCACGGCGGCCGGATGTGGGTCGACTCGACGCCCGGCCGCGGCAGCACCTTTGTGGTCTCGTTCCCGGTGGTCGGCGACGACGCCCGGCGCGCGCTGGCGTCGAGATGACCGTCGCAGCCGCACGTCGCGTGAGCAGGTGATGACGTCGTCGGAGATCGGCTGGTGGATTGCGCTCGGGCTCGGGCTGCTGGCGCTGTCGGCGTTCTTCTCGGCGGCCGAGGTCGCGATGTTCGCGCTGCGCCGGGTCGACCGCGAGCAGCTCGCGCGCTCCGGCAAGTCTGGCGACGCGCTCGTGCTCGGGCTGCTCGGCCAGCCCAAGCGGCTGGTCGAGTCGCTGCTGATCGGCGACCAGGCGGTGACGATGATGGTGGCCGCGATCGCCGCCGCGCTGTTCGCCGACGAGCTGCCCGACCTCGCGTCGTGGCTGGTGGCGGGGATCGCCGCGCTGGCGGTGGCGCCGCTGGTGATGCTGGTCGCCGAGGTGGTGCCGCGGACCCTCGCGATCAAGGCGCCGATCGCGTGGGCGCGCGGCTCGGCCCGGCCGCTGTGGCTGTTCGCCTGGTTGCTGACGCCGATCCGACTGGTCGTCCACACCCTGGCCGAGCTCCTGGCCCTGCCGTTCGGCGGCAGCGGCCGACCGCGGGTCGCGCCCGATCTGTCCGAGGAGGAGTTCCGCACGCTGCTCGACGCCGGCAGCGCCCAGGGCCAGGTCGACGCCCGCGAGCGCCGGCTGATCCACAAGGTCTTCGAGTTCGGCGACAAGAACGTCGGCCAGGTCATGACCCCGCGCGACAAGGTCTTCGCCCTGGCCTACGACCTGCCGATGGCGCGGCTGACCAAGGAGGTCGCGGCCCGCGGCTTCTCGCGCGTGCCGATCTACCAGCGCTCGGTCGACAACGTGCGCGGCATCCTCAACGCCAAGGATCTGGTGCCCGCCACCGCCGGCCAGGCCCCGGCCCGCGCGCTGTCCGACCTGCTGCACGAGCCGCTGTTCGTGCCCCGGACCACGCCGGTCGCCCGCCTGTTCCGGACCATGAAGCAGAAGAAGGTCCACATGGCGGTGGTGGTCAGCGAGTACGGCAAGCTGCTCGGCCTGGTCACGATGGACGACCTCCTGGTCCAGCTGTTCGGCGCGATCCAGGACGAGCGCGAGACCCTGCAGCGCACCTCCCGGCGCGGTCGCGGCGGGCGCACGCCGTTGCCGGGCACGGTGCCGGCGATCACCGCCGCCGGCGGCGCGGTGATGCTGACCACGGCCGGGGCGTCGCTGGTCGGCCTCGACGAGCCCGCGGTCGGTGGCGGCGCCGCCGAGGCCGTGGTCGGGGACGGCCTGGCCAGCGACGGCGTGGTCGGCGAGGCCCACGGCGGCAGCGACAGCGGCGCCAGCGACGTCGTCCCCGGCGACGGCGAGGGCGGCGACCGATGATCGAGTCGGGCACGTTGCTCACGGCGGGCGCGGTCGCGATCGGCCTGCAGGGCCTGTTCGTCAGCGCCGAGCTGGCCCTGGGCTCGTGCGATCGCAGCCGGCTCCGGCAGCGCGCGGCCGGCGGCGGCCTCGGCGCCCGGCTGGCCGAACGCATGGTCGCGCGCCAGACCACCACCGCGGCCACGGTCGCGCTCGGCGCCCACCTCGCCAGCCTGGTCCTCGCCGCGCTGGCAACGCTGTACCTGCTCGAGCGCAGCCACAGCCCGCTGTGGGCGCCGCTGATGGTCGCGCCGCCAGCGCTGGTGCTCGGCCACCTGCTGCCACGGGCGGTGGTGCCAGGCCTGGCCGATCGCCTGGTGCCGCTGCTGGCCCTGCTGGTCGCGCCGCTCGGCTACTTGATGCGGCCGCTGGTCACGGTGGTCAGCGCGGTCGCCGGCGTCACCGCCCGGATGTTCGGCAGCGACAAGAAGCGGGCGTTCATCACCCGCGACGAGCTGGCCCTGCTGATCGAGTCGGAGCCCGACACCGACAAGCCCGGGATCACCGCCGACGAGCGCGAGATGATCGCCAACGTCTTCGAGCTGTCGGAGTACACCGTCGACGATCTGATGGTGCCGCTGTCCGAGGTCACGGCCTTGCCCGACGACACCACGCTCGGCGATGCCGCGCTCGAGGTCGCCGACAAGCAGCACTCGCGGATGCCGGTGTACACGTCGCGGGTCGACGACATCGTCGGCATCGTCCACGCGTTCGACATCCTCGCCGCCGGCCCCGACCGCAAGCAGGTCGCGGTGTCCGAGGTCGCGCGCCCCGCCAACTACGTGCCGGGCAGCATGAAGGCCATCGACCTGCTGGTCCAGCTCCAGGCCGCCGGCAACCCGATGGCGATCGTCGTCGACGAGTACGGCGGCGCGGTCGGGGTGGTGACGATCGAGGATCTGCTCGAGACCATCGTCGGCGACATCGACGACGAGTACGACGACGAGCCGTCG
>JAYVSF010000061.1:0-5595 GCA_043775605.1 Myxococcales bacterium | reverse complement strand
GGCCAGCAGCGCGTCGAGGAAGCCGCCAAACTGCGCCGGATCGCGGCCGGCCGCCACCCACAGCGTCTGGTCGTCGAACTGCTTGCCGAGCGCGACCTCGTCGCCGCGCTGGTAGTCGGCGAGCATCTCGACGGTCTGGGTCTTCGCGTACTCGAGGTTGTCGAGCATCGCCTTGACGTCGGCGCCGGTCATGAACGGCTCGACGATCTCGAGCGGGCGCATGCCGTCCTCGAGGTAGACGATCGGCTTCTTGCCGTTCTTGGCCCGGGTCTCGAGCACCGAGTCCATCGGCAGCGTGGTCGGCAGGAACTTGGTCGACAGGACCGTGATGGCGGCCAGCGGCTTCATCTTGTCGAGGCCGCGGGCCAGGTCGGCGCCGACGAGGCCCTCGAACTGGGTCCAGTGCTCGGGCCCGAGGTCGAGGCGCAGCGAGCCGCCGTCGGTGCGCTGGAAGCTCGACAGCAGGCGGGGATCGCTGACGTCGGCCTCCATCGCGAAGACGCGGGCGCCGTCGAGTTTGGCCTTGGTCCACGCCGGTAGCTGGGCGTCGGCGTTGACGCCGAGGTGGATGGTGCCGAGCAGGTAGGTGGTCTGGCCGTCCTTGGTCGCGGCCCACAGCAGCGGCCGCTCGAGCAGCGGTGCGACGGGCCCGGTGGCGGCCCACGGATCGTCCTTGCTGGCGGCCGGACCCGGCGCGGTCCCTGCCGGCGCGGCGCTACCAGGAGGCGCGGCCCCGGTGCGAGACTCGTGCTTGCAGGCGGCGCCCGCCGCCAGCGCGGCCAGGACGACGACCAGCCAACCGATCACGGTGTGAGCACGACGACGCATGGCCCTGCTCTTAGCACGGCCCGGCGACCCACGGCGGGGCGCGGGGCGAGCGGTGCTGTGCTCGCCGAGGGGCGCTACGCCTTGGTCCACGCCTCGCTGCGCTTCCACAGCTCGGCGGCGAGGGCGTCGTCGTCGGCGACCCGGCTGGCCCGCTTCTCCTTGCTGTCGGTGTAGAAGCGGCCGTTGTGGCTCGCGCACTCGGGCGAGGTCGCGCAGTAGATCGTCGTCTTCGCACCGTCGGCGGTCGACTTCATGAACAGCTTGGGGATGGCGGCCAGGAAGCGCGGCACCCGGCGCTGCCAGATGTCGCTCGCGATCACGCCGGGGTGGAGCGCGTAGTTCGTCACCTCGCTGGCCGGGATGCGCTTGGCCAGCTCGCGGGTGAACAGCACGTTGGCCAGCTTCGAGACCGCGTACTCGGCCATGCCGGTGGTCGAGCGGGTCGGCTTCTTCACCGCGTCCCAGTCGATGCCCTTGGCGCTGTAGTGCGACTGGCTCGACACGTTGACGATGCGGGCAGGGCCGCTGGCGCGGATGCGCTCGAGCAGCAGCGTCGTGAACAGGAAGTGGCCGAGGTGGTTGGTGCCGAACGCCAGCTCGAAGCCGTCCTTGGTGAGGCCGCGGACCCCGGCGAGGCCGGCGTTGTTGATGAGGCCGTGGATCGGCAGGTCGCGGGCCAGGAGCTCGGCGGCCGCCGTCCGCACCGCGGCCAGATCGCCGAGCTCGAGGGCGAGGAACTCGAGGCGATCGTTGCCGGTCGCCCGGGCGAGCTCGTCGATGACCGGCTTGGTCTTGTCGGCCGAGCGCGACGCCAGCACGACCCGGGCGCCGCGGGCCGCGAGCGCGCGCACGGTCTCCTTGCCGATGCCGGTGTTGGCGCCGGTGACGACGTAGGTCCTGTCCTTCAGATCGCGGTCGGGCGTGGCCATGGCGGCAGGGTGCGCGAACCCGCGCAGGGGAGCAAGCGGCGGTCGACCCGATGGTGCCAGGCCCCCGCCCCCGGTCCGCCAACGCGCGCGTTGGTCAGGCCTCGGCCAGCACGAAGTCGAAGCGACACGCGACCACGCCGCTGCGCTCGCGCGGCCGCATGATCAGCGAGTCGACGATGAACCGATCGCTGTCGTTGTAGGGATCGCCCTCGAAGTACAGCTGGGTGGTGAGAGGCTGGTGGCCGGCGCCGGCGACCTTGACGTGGACGTGGCGCGGGCGAAAGTGGCCGGCGTCGAGGTATCGACCGGGGACGATGGTGTCGACTCGCCACGAGCCGTCGGCCGCGCTGTGCAGGGTGCCGCGCTGGCGCCAGCCGCCGAGGTCGTAGGCGCCGGCGTCATCGGCGTGCCAGATCTCGAGCCGGGCGCCGGCCAGCGCCACGCACGAGGCGCCGGCGACCCGACCGGCGATGACCAGCGGCTGGCCGCGGGTGCCGGGTGACGCCAGCACCGCGCGCTCGGGAGCGCCTGGCAGGTAGTACGGGCCCTCGAGATTGGCCGCGGTCAGCTCGCAACCTGCGCGCGGCCCGGGCCGGTCGGTGACCGCGGCCGGTGCGTCGTCGGTCGGGGCGTCATCGTCGGGGTCGGCGATGGCCGGGGTCGGCGCCAGCGGCGCGGCGTCGCGCACGCGCTCCAGGCCGCGACCACCGCAGGCGACCAGCAGGCCGGTGCCGGCGGCGGCGGCGCGGAGGAAGGTGCGGCGATCGAGAGCGAGCGGGGTTCGGGCCATGGTGATCCCAGAACGGCGCGGGTCGACGACCGGCGCACGGATTCTGCGACCGCCGCGCGCGCGGCTACCAGCTCGGGACGTCGGCGAACCAGATCAGCTCGTCAGGGCCGGTGAGCGTGCCGTACTGGTTGTCGACGACGGCGAGCAAGTGGCCATCCGGCAGGCGGACCAGACCCTCGAGGTTGAGCGAGCCGTGCAGCACCGGCGCGAGATCGCGGAGCACGGTCGGGGCGATCGGTAGGTCGCCGGCGCCGTCATCGAGGTCGAAGCCGAGGATGCGGGTGACCGCGAAGTGGCGCTCGATCGCGATCACGCGGACCCGGTCACCGTCTCGCCAGCAGTCGAGCGCCGAGATCTTGCCGGTCGCGGTGGTGAGGCGCAGGTGGCGGACGTGATCGGGGGTGAGCGCAGCGGCCTGGGTGACGTCGTCGCCGTCGGGCCCGCCCTCGTGCAGCACGACCAGCGGCGCCCACCGGCTGACCGCGTCCTGGCCGGCGGCCTCGATCGCGAACAGGGTCAGGCCGGGCACCGCGCACGCGCCCTCGGCGCCATGGTTGCCGCCGGCGTGGACGCCGAGCTGCTTGGCCTTCATCGAGATCGCCGGGCCGCGGACCTCGAGCCGATGGCCGACCTTCTCGAGCCGGTAGGCGTGGACCACGTGGGCGGCCCGGCCCTCGGCGCCGACCATCATCGCGCCGTCGGGCAAGATCGCGAGCGACTCGAGCTCCTCGCCGGGCGGCAGGCCGACCACTGGCCACGGCTCGATCGCGCGCACCGTCGGCGGCGAGCGGGTGAGGTCGAGGTCGATGCGGAACGCGGTGGCGGCGCGCTCGGCGATCGTCCACACCCCGCCGTCAGCGGCCACCGCCAGCCCGGACAGGCCGTGGGCCTTGCCGACCTCGAGCGGGATCCGGTAGACGCCATGGGCGGCGAGGTCGTCGGGGACGTGGGCTGTCACCGGACCGCACGCCGCCAGGGCCAGGACCACAGCCGCCGAGGCCCGCGGGATCATGGCCGCAGTCTAGCTGCGTTCGGGCCACGACGCTGCCAGGGCGCGGCCACGGTCGACCGTGGTGCGCCGGTCGCCGGGTTGGCGCGTTCTCGAGTCGACATGGTCTGCCGTTCAGCGCGGTTCGTCAGGCTGCTCGGGCTCATCGGCCAGGAGCCGGCCGATGCTGGCCTCCAGCCGGCTGCCGATCAGCGCCAGGATGCTGTCGAGCTCGTCGGTCGAGACCGACAGCGTGGCGCCCAGTCGGGTCCGGGTGCCGGCCAGCAGCCGCCGGCGGACGTCGCCGAGCCAGCGGACCACGGTGGCGCGGTGGACCCCGTAGATCGCCGCCAGCTGCTCGAGCGTCACGCCGGCCAGGTGATGAAGGCGCAAGAGGTTGCGGTCGCGGGCGTCGAGCTCGCCGGCGGCGCTGGTGAACGCGGCCTTCCAGGCGTCGCGGTAGTGGGCCTTCAAGTACTGCAGCTCGGGATCGTCGGCGACCGCCGCCAGATCGGCGATGGCGTCGTCGGGTGCGAACCGAGCCTGACCGCGGGTGTGATCGAGCGCGGCCCGGGCCGCCACCACCTGGACCAGACCGCGCAACCGGCCCTGGCCGGCGTAGTCGAGGATGCGCGGGGTGGCGCCGGGCTCGGCGACCAGGAGCCGGGTGCGGGTGAGTTGCATGACGTCGTCGATCACCGCCGCTGGCAAGCGCATGTGGCCGAGGCCGGCGGGGACACCGGCCAGGTACTCGCGCTCGAGCGCGGCCAGCGCGGCGGGCTCGCCGGCGGCGCAGGCGCGGGCCAGGGCCAGCTCGGTGACCGCCGGCTGCGCGGTGGCGAGGCGCTCGGGCGTGACCCGCTCGGCGATCAGCGTGGCGAGGGCACGGCGATCGATGGTGAGGCGCGGCCAGGCCGCGACCGCGCCGGTGATCAGCCGCGCGAGGGTGGCGTCGAGAGTCGCGGGCTCGTCGCCGAGGAGCTCCGCGGCCTCGGGATGGACCGCCAGGTAGATCGCCGCCAGCTCGGAGCCCATGAAGACTCGACTGTAGACGGCACGGTCGCCGGCGGGCAACGCCCGTCCGCCGCGTTATCCTTGGAGGACCGGTGAACTGTCTCGACGACGATCAGGTGTTGCGGGTGCTGGCGGGCGACGTGGTCGGCGGCGAGCTGACCGCGGTCGACACTCATCTCGACGGCTGCGCCGATTGCCGCCGGATGCTTGGTGCGGCTGGCCAGCTCGCGCGCGGCAGCGGCGGCGATCCGGCCGCGACCGACGAGCTCGCGTCCGGCGAGCAGCTCGGCCGCTATGTGATCGAGCACCGGCTGGGCGCCGGGGCCATGGGCGTGGTCTACGCGGCGCGCGATCCCGAGCTCGATCGCACGGTGGCGCTCAAGCTGCTGCGGCCCGAGCGTGGTGACGACGGCCGCCGGCTGTTGCGCGAGGCCCAGGCCATGGCCCGGGTCCAGCATCCGAACATCGTCGCCGTCCACGACGTCGGCGCGCGCGGCGACGAGATCTACGTCGCGATGGAGCGGGTCGACGGGCCGACATTGCGCACCTGGGCGGTGAGCCGGTCCGTGTCCGAGCGGCTGGAGGCGCTGATCGCGATCGGCCGCGGCCTGGCGGCGGCGCACGCGGCCGGCGTGATCCATCGCGATGTGAAGCCCGACAACGTGCTGGTCGGCGCCGATGGCCGGCCGCGTCTCGGGGATTTCGGGCTGGCGCGGCCCTTCGCAACCGTTTCGGGTTCGGGTTCGGATTCGGATTCCGGTTCGGGTTCGGGTTCGGGTTCGGGAACGGGAACGGGAACCGGGACGGCGACGGGTTCGGTCCTGGGAACCCCGGCGTACATGGCCCCCGAGCAGCTGCGCGGCGAGCGAGCGACCGCCGCGAGCGATCAGTTCGCGTTCGCGGTGACCGCCTGGGAGATCCTGACCGGCGTGCGACCGTTGGCGGCCGCCGATCGCCCCGATCTCCCGTCGCTGGCGCGGGCGATCGCCGCCGGACCGTCGTCGGCGCGGATTCGCGAGCTGCGCGCCGCCGCCGGCGCTCGTGTG
>JAYVSF010000060.1:0-8820 GCA_043775605.1 Myxococcales bacterium | reverse complement strand
GCCCGACGGGGCGCGCGAGCGAGGCGAGGCGCGATGGGAGCCGAGCGGACCAGGCGACGAGACGAGCGCTGCACCCCACCATGCTCGCGGCACCGATCTGTGCGGGCCAGTTATCGGCGATCGCGTCACCGTCGACGATCGACTTCGATAAGCGCTTCGATGCCGGCGACCACCGTCATTGTTGAACGCTCGCCCGAGGGCTCGCTGCACCAGCCGCTCACTTCACGGTGGCGGCGGCCAGCGCCTTGACGATGTCGGCCATCGGGCCGAAGTCGCGGGCGTCGGCGGTGGTCGACGGCGTGGCCAGGAGGCCGATCACCAGCGCGGCGCTGCCGGCGTCCTTGCAGATCACTCGCTCGCGGGTCTTCTCGAGCTGCAAGGTCGGGTACGCGGTCCAGCCGAACGGGACGTTGGTCGGCGGCGGCTCGGCGGCGACCCCGACGCCGTCGGCCATCGACGTCATGATGGCCTCGCACGTCTGGCCGGGGACCCGCGCCACCTCGAGCGAGAGGTCGGGCAACGACGGCGCCATCCGGTCGAGGAAGTCCGAGCCGCCGGTGGCCCCGGGCCGGACCAACCACACGAAGCCGTCGGCCGGCAGCGCGACCTCGAGCTTGCTCTCTACCAGGGTCACGGTCCGAGCGGCGGCGAGGTCGCCGCGCTGCTTGATCTCCGGTCGGGTCGCCGGCTGGGCGACGCCGTAGGCCCCGGCCTTCCACGCCTTGGTCACCCGCTCGAGGAACTTGTCCTTGGCGATCGCGACCAGGCCGGCCTTGCCGGCCGGCGGCTTGGCCTCGAGGAAGAAGTGATAGAGCAACAGGCTCGAGCCGTCGGCGCCGGCCAGGCACAGCGCGAGCGCCGGCTTCTTGCCGAGGTCGTTCTCGAAGTCCCAGGTGCCACCCGCGACCTGGAAGTGCTGGCCCCAGAGATCCTTCTCGCCGGTCCAGCGATCGGGGACGTCGAGCTGCATGACCACCGACGCGCAATCGCCGGCGTTGAAGTAGCCGATGTGGACCCAGTTGCCGGCGACCAGCTTGTCGCCGACCTTGAGGTCGACCACGTCGCGGCCGTCGAACGCCTTGCCGCCGTCGGTGAGCGACCAGCTGCCGCTGACCATCCAGGTCGCGTTCTTGCGCTTGTCGGCCGGCAGGTCGACCGCCAGCCCGGTCAGCGACAGGACCACCTTGCCAGACTTGACCGGCACCGGATCGGCGGCGGCGCGACCCGCCGACCCGGCCAGCGCGACCACGACGCCGAGCCCGAGCTGAAGGACCTGCAGCGAAGGTGAGGCGAGACGACGGCGGCCCATGGCGACTTACTCCGCCTGCGTCGGACGCCAGAGGGCGAGCAGGAGATCGAGTTTTTCGGTGACCTCGGTGTCGATCGCGCTGAGGTCCGCGTTCGCGATCAACTGGTGAAGGCTGCCCTTGCGCAGGAGCAGCGGCGTCCGGGTCGCGGACGCGATGCGCTGAAAGAACTCCTCTGCGAACTCCGAAAGCTTGAATCCAGCAGTCCGTGCGTCCCAGAGCAATCGTCGCGCACCGCCATCGGTGGCACGATAGGTCTCGAACTCGCGCGGGTTGGACCGGAACACACGCTCGAGGACCAGCCCATCGATCGTCGCCGCGATCACCGCGGCGTGGCCCCCGGCGAACAGGTCCTGCTGGACGTCTTCGCGGCCGAGCAACTTCTCCCGCGCGAAGTCAGCCAGCAGCTCGGGCGTGACGAAGTAGTTCTCGGCTTCGTAGCGCCGCCAGTAGATCTGGCGGAAGGCCCCATGGTCGCGATCTCGGCGAGCCTGCCCGTCGTTGTCGAGGATCGCGAGTCCACGCAGCCCCGGGACGACGCTCGACAGACCGCCGAAGTGTTCCACCGGCTTGACGCCGTATCCGCCCTCGACGCGCTCGATCTCCGTCTCGATCGACGCGAGTGGGTAGTTGTTCTCGACGTAGTACACATTGAGACGGTCGTCGAACCCGGCCTGCGCGGCGTGATCGAGCCGGACCGCCAGGGCCCGGAGCATGTCCACGTCGGTGCTGCCCTCGACGTAGAGCACGTGACCGGCGATCTTCGCCCGCGCGTAGTGAGGTGTCCCGTAGTGTCTCAGCGCCTTCTCCACCTTGCCCTTGCGCGAGTCGGCCGCCACCCGTCCACCGATCAGCAGCGTCAGGTCATTTTCGAGCGCCTCGTCGAGGAGGACCTCGGAATGAGTGACGATGACGACCTGACCGCCGCCCTCGGCGGCGAGGTCACGGAGGAGGATGTAGACCTGTCGCTGGCGCAGGATCTCGAAGTGCGCATCGGGCTCATCGACGAGCAGCACCGCCCCTTCATGCGAGGCAAGATAGGCGAGGATGAGCAGCATCTGCAGACAGCCGCGCCCAGCCATCGGGAGATCGAACGGTTCGGTGGCCGCCGGCTCGCGATACGACAGCTCGATCACTCCTTGGGCGTTCACGGTGGGTGGGGTCAGCGAGATGCCGAAGAGCCGGTGCATGCGCGCGGTCACCTGGTCCCAGCGTCGATGATCAGCGTCGCTCTCGTAGACGGCGAGGCACAGGTTGCGGAGCACCTGCGCCGTCTGCCCGCGCCCAAGCAAGACCTCGATCCGTGCAGGGCGCAGCACGGGCTCCTCGGTCTCGAGGCCTGACATCGGGTACAGCAGATGGACCCCGATCGAGGCCGCGTGCTCCATCAACTCGAGGTCAACGAGCTCGCCTGACTCGACCTCGGGATTGCAGTACAGCACCTCGTCGACCATCGATCGGAAGCGCATCCGGACCGGGCACGCGCCACCGTGCCACTCGACCCCGACGGTGATCGACATGTAGACCGTCCCCTGGCCGGTGCTGATGCGTCCCGCGTGCCAGAGCGAGCGAGTCCGAGGTACCGGGACCGCGACGATCGCCAGGCGGTTCAATGGGACCGCGGTCCGTTCGCGGGCCGTCGAGTCACGCCGCCCGTCGATCCAGACCTTGACCGCCTGCGACCACAGCGCCAGGGCTTGAAGAACCGTGGTCTTGCCGCTGTTGTTGGGTCCGATCAGGACCGCCGGGTGCTCGAGCTCGATGCGTTGCCGCTCACCGAACCCCTTGAAGTTCTCGATCTCGATGTAGTGGAAGATCCGCATCGGCTCGGACGTGATGCTACCCCGCCAGGGTGTCGTAGGCGTGGGCCCGCATCGTGAACGTGGCGCGGCCCTCGGACAGCGAGCGCATGCGGGTCGAGTAGCCGAACATGTTGCGGAGCGCGACGTGGGCGGTGACGACCTTCTTGGCGCCGCGGCTGTCGACGTCGACCACCTGGCCGCGCCGCTGGTTGAGGTCGCCGATGCTCGCGCCCAGGAACTCGTCGTCGGTGGTGACCTCGACCGCCATGATCGGCTCGAGCCGGACCGGCGTGGCTCCGGCCACCGCCCGCCGGAAGGCCTCGGCGGCGGCCGCCCGCGCGCCGATGATCGGGTCGGCGCCCTCCTGGATGCCGACCCCGGTCAGGATCACCTCGACGTCCTCGAGCGGGAAGCCGTCGGGGCCCGACGACGCGGCGTCGCGCAGGCCCTGCATCGCGGCGTCGATCACGACCTCGCCGACCAGCAGGCTGGCCGGCAGGCTCTGGCCGAACACCATGCCGGTGCCGCGGGCCCGCGCCTTCACCGAGCAGGTGGCGTCGCCGTAGATCTTCTGCTCGCGCAGCTCGCGGTCGAACACCGCGTGGCCGGTGGCCTCGCCCAGCACGGTCTCGCGGTAGACCACCTGCGGCTTGCCGACATTGGCGAGGACCGCGTACTCGCGGCGCATGCGGTCGACGATGATCTCGAGGTGGAGCTCGCCCATCCCGGAGATGATGGTCTGGCCGGTGTCGTGGTCCTCCTTGACCCGGAAGGTCGGATCCTCGTCGACCATCTTCTGCAGCGCGAAGTCGAGCCGCTCCTTGGCCGCGTTGTTCTCGGCCTCGATCGCCTGGGAGATCACCGGCTCGTAGGTGTCGATGCGCTCGAGCAGGATCGGCGCCTTGGGGTCGCACAGCGTGTCGCCGGTGGTGGCGTCCTTGAGCCCGGCGGCGGCGACGATCTCGCCGGCGACGGCCTTCTCGAGGCGCTCGCGCTTGTCGGCGTGGATGCGGAACAGCCGCGCGACCTTCTCCTTCTTGCCGGTGCGGGTGTTGAGGATCTCGTCGCCGGCCGAGACCGTGCCCGAGAACACCCGCAGGAAGACGACCTTGCGGCCCTCGTCCATCGCGATCTTGAACGCCAGGGCCGCGAACGGCTCGTTGTTGCGCGGGGCCCGGCTCAGGCGCTCGCTGGTGTGGCGGGGGTCGACGCCGGTGACCGGTGGCACGTCGACCGGCGACGGCAGGTAGTCGATGACCGCGTCGAGCAGCGGGTGGATGCCCTTGTTGCGCAGCGCGGTGCCGCCGAGCACCGGCACGATCTTGACCGCGATCACCGCGCGCCGCAGCGCGGCCTTGAGCTCGGCGACCGGGATGTCGGCGCCCTCGAGGTACCGCTCGGCGATGGCGTCGTCGTGATCGGCGATGGCGGCGACCAGGCGATCGCGGGCCTCGGCGACCGCGTCCTCCAGCTCGGCCGGCACCGGGCGGACCTCGGGCTTGTCCTCGACCTCGCCCGAGAAGTACAGGGCCTGGCGGGTGAGGAGGTCGACCACGCCCTCGAACGTGTCCTCGCTGCCGATCGGCAGCTGGATCGGCACCGGGTTGGCGCCGAGCCGGGCCTTGATCTCGCCGACCACGCGGTCGAACTCGGCGCCGATCCGATCGATCTTGTTGATGAAGGCGAGCCGGGGGACGCGGAACTTGTCGGCCTGGTGCCAGACCGTCTCGGACTGGGGCTGGACCCCGCCGACCGCGCAGAACACGACGACCGCGCCGTCGAGGACCCGGAGCGAGCGCTCGACCTCGATGGTGAAGTCGACGTGGCCGGGGGTATCGATCAGGTGGATCTCGTGCTTGGCCCACTCGAAGGTGATGGCGGCGGCGGTGATCGTGATGCCGCGCTCGCGCTCCTGCGGCATCCAGTCGGTGGTGGTCTCGCCCTCGTGGACCTCGCCGACCTTGTGGATCTTGCCCGAGTAGTAGAGGAACCGCTCGGAGACCGTGGTCTTGCCGGCGTCGATGTGGGCGACGACGCCGATGTTGCGGACCAGGTCGATCTTCGCCATGGCGCGGTTGATAGCACAGCGCCGCCGGCCGGCGACGCGGGCGCGGCTTCGCCTTCCTCCGTCGGTCGGTAGCGGCGATGCGGTCGTGGCTGCTAGGCTCCGTCCATGATCTCGAGGGCCTCGCTCGCATCCTGGTCGGGCGCGTCGCTGGCGCTGGCGCTGGCCTCGGCCGGACCGGCGGCGGCCCAGCCGGCCGCACCCGCGGACGCTCACTATCAGGCGGCCGAGGACGCGATGGCCCGGGGCGCGTGGGCCGACGCGGCGCGCGAGTACGCCGCGACCTACGAGCTGACCCACGATGCGATCCTCCAGCTCAAGCTCGGCACCGCGTACCAGCAGGCCGGGCAGTGCGCCGTCGCCAGCGCCGCCTTCGACCGCTACCTCGCCGTCGGAAATCCCAGCCCCGAGTACCGGGCGATGACCGAGGATCGGCGGGCGGCGTGCGTCCAGGGCGCCACCGCGCCGACGCCGGGCGGGACCGCGGCGACCGCACCCGCGGCGGCCACCGGCGCGACGACGACGACGACCGGCACGCTGCCCGGCACGAGCGGGATCATCCCCGGGGCCGGCGTCGACGATCCCGACACCCTGGCCTCGCTCGGCGGCGTCGGCGGCCCCAGCTTCACCGACACCCCGACCACGTGGAAGCGCTCGGCCGGCTGGATCGCCGCCGGCACCACGATCGGGCTGGTCGCGGTCGGCACCGTGCTCGCGCTGTCGGCCGAGGGCTCCGAGGAGGACCTCGGCGCGCTGATCGACTTCCGCACCGGCGACAGCGGCGTCGAGCGGCCGCTGCGCTGGGACGAGATCGACCGCCAGTACGTCGACCTGGTCGACGAGGGCAAGCGCTTCGACAAGCTGGCGACGGTCACGTTCACCGCCGCCGGGATCACCACCGCCGCAGCGGTGACGTTCTTCATTCTCGACGCCACCACCGGTCATCACGAGCAGCGCCGCCTCGCGCTCGCGCCGCGGGTCGACCGCGACAGCGCCAGCGTCCACGTCGGCTGGAAGTTCTGACCGCCCATCGCACGCGCCTGGCGAGCGCCACCTGCCCGGTCTACTGGCTGGCCGGGGGGACAACCCGGTGGTAGGGTCCGCCGCGATGGTGTTCGGACTGTTCTCCAAGGAAAAGGCGCTGCAGCGCACGATCGAGCGCGCCACCAACAAGCTCGCGCAGCAGGGCGACCGCTGGGCGGCGATGGAGCAGCTCCACAAGGACGGCTCCGAGCCCGCGCTGTTCGGCCTGTGCAAGCGCTTCAGCGTCACCAGCATGAAGGGCGTCGAGGACGAGCAGGAGAAGAACTGGGTCGTCGACGTCCTGGTCGGGTTCGGCATCGAGGCGTTGCCGCCGGTGACCCGCTACCTCAAGGGTGCGCCCCAGCTCGCGTTCGCGCTCAAGGTGGTCGAGCGGATCGCCACCCCGGCCCAGGCCCTGGCCGTGGTCGACGAGATCCTGGCCAACGAGGAGCCGGGCTACACCCGCGATCCCGAGCGCCGACTCGACATCATCCGCTGGCTGGCCGAGCAGGAGCAGATCGCGGCCGCCGACCGGGTCACGCGCTGCGCGCCCTACCTCAAGGACTTCGACCAGAACGTGCGCTGTGCCGCGGCCGACGCGGTGGCGCCGCACGACGCGGCGCTGATCGGCGACGCGCTGTTGGTCGCCTTCCTCCGACCCGAGGAGGAGAGCGGCCGGTTCCGTCGGCGGATCGCCGAGATCCTGGCCGAGAAGAAGATCCCGCTGGCCGGCAAGGGGCCGGCGGTGGCGCCGCTGCTCACCGGCCCGGTGGCCGGCTTCGCGATCGCCGGCGACCTGCTCGTCGCGCGCTGACCTCGCCGCCACGCGAACCAGGAGGCTCGACATGGCCGCCGACGATTCGGAGATCGCGCGCCGCAAGGCCGCTCACCTCGAGGTCGCGGCGTCGGGCGCCGCCGACTTCGTCCGCTCGACCTTGCTCGAGCAGGTCCACCTGGTCCACCAGGCCCTGCCCGAGCTCGCGGTCGCCGATCTCGACCTCTCCACCGAGCTGGTCGGCCGCCGGTTGCGGGCGCCGCTGATCATCACGGGCATGACCGGCGGCACCAGCGCGGCCGCGGCGATCAACCGCGATCTGGCGCGGGCCGCCGGCGAGGCCGGGGTGGCGATGGGGGTCGGCTCGCAGCGCGCGATGGACGAGCTGCCCGAGCTCGAGGCCACGTTCCACGTCCGCGACGTCGCGCCCGACCTGGTGCTGATCGGCAACCTCGGCGTGGTCCAGGCCCAGGCGATGGGCCCGCACCGGGTGATCGAGCTGGGCAAGCGGATCGGCGCCGACGCCATGGCGATCCACCTCAACCCCGGCCAGGAGATGATCCAGGAGCGCGGCGATCGCGACTTCACCGGCGCGCTCGACACCATCGCCCGGCTGATCGAGCTGGCGGCGATGCCGATCCTGGTCAAGGAGACCGGCTGCGGGCTGTCGCTCGAGGCCTGCACCCGGCTCCAGGCGATCGGGGTCACGACCGTCGACGTCAGCGGGGCCGGCGGCACCAGCTGGGTCGCGGTCGAGGCCAGGCGGGCCGCGGCTGACGGGCCGGCGGCGGCGCTCGGCCACGAGCTGTGGGACTGGGGCCTGCCGACCGCGGTGGCGACGGTCGGCGCCGCCAGCCTCGGCCTGACCACGATCGCCTCGGGCGGCCTGCGCTCCGGCCTCGACGTCGCCCGCGCGCTGGCGCTCGGCGCCCGGGCCGGTGGTCTGGCGGCGCCGGCCTTGCGGGCCCAGATGGCCGGCGGCACCGACGGTGTCCGCGCCTTCCTGGCCCAGGTCACGACCGCGCTGCGGACCGTGATGCTGCTGTGCGGTGTCCGGCGACCGGACGAGCTGGTCCTGGCCCCGCGCCACCTGGGACCGCCGCTGCGGGCCTGGCTCGACGATCTCGGCCTGGCCGCGCCGGGCGTGGCGCGCCGGCCATGACCGTCGCCGGTGACGGGCCCAACGCCAGCGCGGTCGGCCGCGGCCACGGCAAGGTCATCCTGGTCGGCGAGCACGCCGCGGTCTACGGCCACCCGGTGCTGGCCGGCGCCGTCGATCGGGCGGTGCTGCTGGGGGCGCGGCCGGCGCCCGGCCCGCTCGCGCTCGACGTCGCCGGCTGGGACCTGTCGGTGCGAGCGGGCGACGATCACCCGGTGGCGACGGCCCTGGTCGCGGTCGCGGCCGGGCTCGGCCTCACCGACGGCTGGCACCTCGAGGGCTCGAGCGACCTGCCGCCCGCGGCGGGCCTGGGCTCGTCGGCGGCGCTGGCGGTGGCCATGACCCGCGCCCTGGCCGCCGGCCTCGGCCGCACCCTCACCGACGACGAGGTCGAGGCGATCGCGACCGCGGCCGAGCGCTGCTTCCACGGCAACCCCAGCGGCGTCGACGTCGCGCTCGCGACCCGCGGCGGCCTCGGCCGGGTCGTGCGCGGCGCCGGCCTGACCGCGATCACCGGCGCGCCGCTCACCGTGGCGATCGGGCTGTCGGGCCAGGCGCGGGCGACCGCGGTCATGGTCGAGCGAGTCGCCCTGGCCACACGGAACGGCCGCAGGTCGAGGTCGATCTGGCCGCGCTCGGGGCTGGTGCCGAGCGGGCGGCGGCGATCCTGGGCGGCCCGGTGCGCGACC
>JAYVSF010000059.1:0-14999 GCA_043775605.1 Myxococcales bacterium | reverse complement strand
CTCGACATCGACGTAGGCGACCAGGACGTCGGCGGCGTCCATCCGCACCACCTGCCCGCTCGCGCGGTCGGTGTACTCGCCGCCGCGGATCGTCAGGCGGTACTGGCCGCCGAGCTCGCGGCCGTCGATGAAGAACGTGCCGTCGGCGTCAGTGGTCACGTCCGTGACGTGCTCGCGGATCACCACGGTCGGCGGCGGCGCCAGGTACTCGAGCTGATCGGCCTCGATGGTCGCGCCGCGCAGCACCACATCGGGCCCGGCCAGGAGCACCCGCCCACCGATGAACGTCGTGCTCGGCGGCCCGCCGTCATCACCCGTACAGGCGGAGAGGGTGAGCACGGTGAGCGCTGTACCCACCACGAGCCACCGACCGAGTGCGCCGATCCGCATCATCTCCCGAGCGTCGCCTCTCGGCTGACAGGACACAATCATCCCGGACGGGTGACTCGCCGTCGTGTGTGATCGAGTCCGCACAGGCTGGCAATGGTCGGTCAGCGTCATCTTCACGGTCCGGCTATCGACCGCGCCGGTCCGCGGTTGCGCCCGAATGTCCAGCGCGCAACCGGTGAGGGCGCCGGTCGATAGCACCGGTATGCGAGGCACCCACGCTCATCACTCCGACTCGACCGACTCCACACCCATCCCGCATTCCGCGGGTCAGCCGGGCAAGCGACCCAGGACCGGGGAGTCTGCCCCGCGCGAAGGCACCGGAGACGTCGGCTGGCAACGAGAACTCGTCCTACCTCACAATGGTCGAGCGCCTCGCCCTCGGGAACCATCTGACCGGCAACGTCATCATCGCGACTCGAGCCAGCGATCGCGCAAGCCGACCAGCGCGGCGCGCGTCGCAGGCACGTCGCCGCGCAACGCGGCATCACCGACGCTGGCGAAGTCGCCGCCACAGAGCTGGACCCAGCTCGCATCATGTGCGGCGAGCTGGAGCCCGAGCGCCGGGTCCGCCACGAGCGCATGCAGCGTGACGCTGACCTGGCCCGCGGCGCCGGCGCATGCTTGACGGATCCGCAGCTCGGCGGTCGACGCGCGGCTGTCGCACTGGCCGCGGCCTTCGCAGCCCCCGAGCGGCGTCGTCGCGGTGATAGTCGACGAGAGCGCGAGCCAGGCGATCAGCGGCCGCACCACCCACCGCCGCCAGCGCTTCACGGGGCCTCCGCGTCTGCGAGCGCGGGCCCGAGCCCAGCGCCCCCGTCACCCTCGCCCGTCGTGATCTCCTCGGGGTGCGGGTGTCGCATGATCGCCTTGACCATCTCGGGGTACCAGCTGTGCGCGGCGCGCATCAAGTGGTCGTCGAAGTTGATCTCGTCGACGAGTCTGCGCGGCGTGAGCGGCGTGATCCACTGCGGCTGCTCGAACGTGCTCTCCGCGAGCGGCTGCATGTTGCGCTCTACCATGCGCACGAACACCAGCCGATCCATCATGGGCCCCGTGCCGGGCGGTGGCGAGCCGTTGCCCTCTTGCGCCAAGTGGTGCACGCCGAAGCTCTCGAGCAGCACCATGTACCGGCGGCCGTGGAGCCGCACGCGCATCGGCATCGCGACCTCGCGCGTTTCGAACATCTGGCTGCCGACCGTCTCGACACCGCGATCTGTTCTTCGTACGTCGCCGGGTTTGTGACGTCCGGCTCCTTGAGCGCTTCGTACATCGCGACCATCTGTGCGTCGGACTTGCCCGCGACGGACTCCGCGAGTTGCGTCGAGGCCGGGCCGATCACGGCTTGCAGGTGCGAAAGGAACGCCTCCAGTGCACTGTGATCCGCCGGCGCCTCGTGCGCGAACTGGTTGCGGAGGCCCTTGAACATAATCGTGACGGACCCCGTCATTGACTTCGTGTTCACGCCGGCCAGCGTCCACGCGGCGCGCGTCAGGGATCCTCGCCGCGCGCGTCGCACGCGAAGCCGTCGTCTATCAGGCGCGTTCCCGTCATCGTGATCGGCGCGGAGCCGCGCCGGCCGTAGCCGTCGGGCGCCTGCGCTGCGCCAGATCGAGCGCTGCCCCCGTACCCATCGCCGCGGTCGCGGTCAGGCTGGTCGAGATCGGCGGTGGCCGCGATGGGCGGAGGCCCGAAGCCCGTCACGTGATCATGGCGTTGATCGCCCACCCGCGAGACTCTAACGTCCCGCGGCGCTCGCTGGGAAGCCTCACCTCGGTGGGGTGAGACGCGGCGGCTCAGCTCGCTCGGCAAGACCCCATGCGCGCTCTGGACCGCGTTCGCGGGCGACGCCAGCCAGGGGACGCCAGAGCTGGACCAGGCGATCGCCGAGGTCCTCGCCACGTTCGGCGAGGCGCACGACCTCGACTACCCCCTGGTGCAGCCGACCGAACCAGCGCTCTGACCCAGCTGGCTACGCAACGCCCTGGCTCAAATAGGCGCGGGCGTGGCCGGCCCAGGCGCTGCGATCGTCGAGCTCGAGGTAGCGCTCGAGGTGCTGCTTGGCCTGGGCCTCGCCGCCGACCCGGGCCAGCATCAGGCCGAGGTTGTAGTGGGCGTCGGCGAAGTCGGGGGCGAGCTGGCAGACCCGGCGAAGCTCGGCGATCGCGCGCTCGGTCTCGCCCTGATCGTCGAGGAGATTGCCGAGGTTGTAGCGGGCCTCGGCCTGGTTGGGGTCGTGCTCGACCGCGTGCTCGTACATCGCGCGGGCGGTGGTGATGTCGCCCTGGCGGTAGCGCAGGTTGCCGAGGTTGGTCATCGCCGCGGCCAGCCCGGGATCGAGATCGAGCGCGCGCTGATAGTGGGTCACCGCGCCGTCGTCGTCGCCGCGCTCCTCGGCGGCCCGGCCCTCGACGAAGCAGGTGTACGCGCTCGGTCCGAGGGTGGCCTCGGTCGGATCGTCGTCGACCGGCGCCGGCACCGAGGCGTCGTCGCTGGCGGCGACCGAGCCCGTGCCCGGCAACAGCGCGGCGATCTGGCCGCCCAGCGCCGGCAGGTTGAACGCCATCACCACCTGGCCGGTGATCGGTGCGAACGCGACGTCGTCGGCGACCGCGACCAGGGTCTCGCCGTCGGAGCACACCCGCAGCCGGCTGGCCGGGTGGACGTCGCCAGGCAGCGCCTTCTTGAGCGCGTCGAGGTTCTTGCGCACCTTCTGGATGGTCAGGCCGGCGGCGAGCAGGTCCTTGGCCGCCTTGACCGCGCACAGATCGCGGAACGTGTAGTAGAAGCGGCCGCCTTTGCGCACGGTCGGCCCGACGAACCCGCTCTGCATCCAGTAGCGCAGGCGGGACTCCTGCAGCGCGAACAGCTTGGCGACATCGCGGATGCTGTACAGCTCGGTCATGACTGTCTCCGGAGCAAGGCCTCGACGTCGAGGGCGAAGTGGACCGTCGAGCCGCTGGCGCGAGCCTTGAGATCGATCGTCGGCTGGATGAGGTGACCGGCGGCCAGGCGGCCGGCCTCGGCGAACGCGACCAGGCGCGCGCGCTGCCGGACCCGGGGATCGCCGGGCGCCAGCTCGGCCACGCGGTGGGCGGTGGTCGCGTCGATGGTGTCCGAGAGCTGGTGGGCGAGCGCGGCCAGCTCGATCGTGATCATGGTCGAGCCCGACCAGGCGTCGCCGTCGAGCCCGCCCTCCGACACGACCTTCATCGCCGACCACAAGAGCTCGAGCGCGGTCGGCGACAGCTCGACCTGGACCCGCCGGTGAAACACCGACAGCCGCCGGGCCGCCGCCATGGGCTTCCTCGGCGGCAACGGCCGGGGTGCGGCGCGACGCGTGGCCCGGGCCCGCGGGGTGACGACCATGCCGCCCAGGCTAGGTCAGTCGCCGAGCCATGGCCACTTTTCTCTACATGTAGGTACCGACGGCGCGAGCTGGGACAGGCGCCGCCGGGCCATGGTACGAGATCGTCCAGAGGCATCGGGCTGACCGCATGATCCAGGACCCCAGGAACTACACGATCTTGGTCGTCGACGACGAGCAGGACAACCTCGACGCCTTCCGTTTCAACTTCCGCAAGGTGTTCGACATCGTCTGCGCCAACAGCGGCGCCGAAGCGCTCGAGGTCCTCAAGGACCGCGACGTCGCGGTCATCATCACCGACCAGCGGATGCCGCGGATGACCGGGCTCGAGTTCCTGCGCGCGGCCAAGGACCTGCGGCCCGACGCGGTCGGCATCATCCTCACCGCGTTCACCGACGTCGACGTGCTGATCGAGGCCATCACCCTCGGGCAGGTCTACCGCTACATCACCAAGCCGTGGGACGCCAAGGAGGTCCGCGGCGTCCTGACCTACGCGATCGATCGCTTCTACCTGCAGCGCGAAAACCGGCGGATGGCGGCCCAGCTCGCCGAGTACACCGGCTACCTCAACCAGCAGCTCCACGGCGAGTTCGACTTCGGCAACATCATCGGCGACTCGGCCGCGCTGCGCGAGGTGCTGGCCAAGGTCGAGCAGGTCGCGCCGACCGCGTCGACCGTGCTGCTGCGTGGCGAGACCGGCACCGGCAAGGAGCTGGTCGCCCACGCCATCCACATCAACTCGCCGCGCGAGCACAAGCCGTTCGTGCGGGTCAACTGCGCGGCCCTGGCCCCCGGCATCCTCGAGAGCGAGCTGTTCGGCCACGAGAAGGGCAGCTTCACCGGCGCGTTGCAGCGTCGGGCCGGCCGTTTCGAGCTGGCCGACGGCGGCACCCTGTTCCTCGACGAGGTCGGCGACCTGCCGATGGAGGTGCAGATCAAGCTCCTGCGCACGCTGCAGGAGCGCGAGTTCGAGCGGGTCGGCGGCGCCGAGACCATCAAGGTCGACGTCCGCATGGTGTCGGCCACCAACCGCAACCTCGAGAAGATGATCGAGGAGGGCGAGTTCCGCGAGGATCTGTACTACCGGCTCAACGTCTTCCCGATCAACCTGCCGCCGCTGCGCGACCGGCTCGACGACCTGCCGGTGCTGGCCCACCACTTCGTCAGCAAGTTCGCCCGCAGCATGGGCACCGCGGTCGCCAGCATCACGTCCGAGGGCCTGGCCAAGCTGCGCGAGTACGGCTGGCCGGGCAACGTCCGCGAGCTCGAGAACATCGTCGAGCGGGCGATGATCCTGTCGCGCGGCGCGGAGGTCGGCGCCCAGCACCTCGACTTCGGCCGGCGGGCCCACGGCAGCAGCGTCAGCTCGGGCAGCCTGACCACGGTCGCGGTCGAGCCCGTCCTGCCGCCGGCCGACGAGAGCCGGTCCCTGGCCGATCGCCTGCTCGACAGCGAGCGCAAGGAGATCGTCGCCGCGATCGAGAAGAGCCGCGGCAACATCGCCAGCGCCTCGCGCCAGCTCGGCATCAACCGCTCGACCCTGTACTACCGCCTGCGCAAGCACGGCCTCGAGCACCTGCTACCGACCAAGCTCGCCGTCGGCGACGACCCGGCCCCGCCCGACGGCGCCCCCACCACCGAGTCGGGACCGATCGTTCGCTGACATCCGTCGCGCCGCGGTCGACGAGCGCGGCCAGACCAGCAGCTTCCGAGACGTGTCCGCAGCCGGTAGGGCTAGGCTCCGCTCGAATGGCCACGCCCGTCGCGCTCCTGCCGGTCGAGCGGTGGATCGAGCTGAAGCTCGCGTCGGGGATGGTCGCCCCGCACCGGTTGAAGGACCTCGCCGACGTCCAGGAGCTCATCCGCGCGGCGCGCCTCCCGCGCACCATGGCCACCCAGCTCGATCCGTGGGTGAAGGACAAGTTCCTCGAACTCTGGGACGCCGTCGACGCCGCGCCGACCGATCCCTTTTGACCCCCAGGCCCCCTCGCGCGCCTCGGCCCCACCCTCCGCAGGCCGGACGCGGGGAGCGGGCCGCGGATGCCGACGGCGGTCAGGGCAGGAATGTGGTGAAGCGTCGCTTGCCCGCGGGAACGCGAGTCAGTCGAAGACGCGGGCGAGCTCGTCGGCGGAGGTGCCGTCCTTGCGCTGGCGGAGCTGGAAGTAGGTGACCGCGACCAGGACCGCACCGAAGGTGCTGGTCACGATCTCGCGGGCCAGGTCGACGCCGGCGTAGAGCCGGAGCTGCGGCATCACGTCGCCGGTCGCCGCCTTGTCGAGGAACGTCCGCTCGACGCCGTAGGTCAGGCCGTAGTTGACGGCGAACACCAGCACGACCATCGCGAAGATCTTCAGGCCGAGGCCCGCGGTCAGCTGCGAGCTGCGGTTCATCGCGCCCCACAGCCCCGGCCGCTCGATCACCGACGCTGGCACCGCCACGTAGAAGATCGTGTAGGCCATGACGCCGGGGATGACCCAGCTCAGCACGCCGAGGAACACGATCGTCGCCAGCAACAGCGAGACCCCGAGCGCCGGGAGGAACCGGGCCAGCCCGACGAGCACGCTGCGGCCGAGCCGGGCGCGCGCGCCGCGCAGCTCCATGACCACGCCGTAGACCAGGGCCGAGGTCAGCAGGATGTTGAGGACGATGCCGACGGCGAGCGACAGGTGGGCGTAGGTCTGGATGTCGTCGACGCGCCCGGGCGTGAGGCTGCCGTGCAGCATCGTCGCCAGCCAGATCCCGATCGGCAGGTGGATCACCGCGCTCAGGATCGTGAACGGGATGAAGTTGCGGAACCAGACGCGGAACGTGGTCCCGAGCGCGTTGCCGATCGTGAAGTCCATCGCACGCCTCCCGCAGCGCCGCCTCGCACGCGCGGCTCACCGAGCGTAGGGGTGCGCCCCACCGACCACAATCCGGCCGGGCGGAAAGGTCTGGCAACCCGGGCCGGCGGTCGACGAGGGCGGCCAGACCTTGCGATCGGCGGCACGCGCGGCGACGATCGGGCGGCGTGGCGCGGATCTTCTGGCTGGTCGTGATCCTGGGCCTGGCGGTGCCGTCGGTGGCGGTCGCCGCGCCCGATCCGGCCGCGGTCGGCAAGGACGCCGATCATGTGCTCGGCCACAGCCACCAGCGCGAGCTGCCCGGCTTCGAGGGCCCGGCCCCGCGCCTGGGCGGCAGCCACGGCTCCGGCGACGGCCACGACCTCGACGGCTCGTCGGCGAAGCCGCGCCGCAACGGCGCCCACGTCGATCCGCGCGCCCACCGCCCGCGCGATCCCCGTGATCGTGCCGCCGGCGACGAGGCGGACCTCGCGCCCGGCGGGCCGCTGTCGAGCCTGGCGACGATGCTGCTGTGGGGGCTGGTCGCGGCCGTCGCGCTGGTGGCGGCGATGGCGGCCTACCGCCAGCTCTCCGACTACACCGGCGACGAGTCGGCCGCGCCCGACGGCCCGGCCCGGGACCTGCAACTTGCGGCGGTGATCGAGCGGCCGCGCGACGACGCCGACGAGCTGGCGGCCCGCGAGCGCTACGCCGACGCGATCCACACCTTGCTGTTGCGCACGCTGCACGAGCTGGCCAGCCAGCGGCTGGTGCGGGTGACGCCGGCGATGACCAGCCGCGAGATCCTGGCCCGGGTCGCGCTCGACGGCGACGCCCGCGAGGCCCTGGCCGGCCTGATCGTCGCGGTCGAGCAGACCTGGTTCGGCGACGACGTGCCCCAGCTCGCCGACTACCAGCGCTGCCGGGCCCAGTTCGATCGCTTCGCCGCCGCCTACCGCCGCGGGGCCGGAGCCCGCTCGTGACCGGACCGGCCGCGCCCGCGAGCCTCGACGCCGACGTCGACGCGACCGCGCCGGCCACGCCGTTTCGCCGCCGCACCCTGTGGCTGCTCGGCCTGGTGGTCGCGCTGTCGCTGGCGACCACGATCGGGCTGGTCCTGTTCGGCGACGATCTCGGCGGGCCGCCCGACGCCGGCACCGACGCCTACTCGTGGTCGGCGTTGGGCCACCACGGCCTGGTCGCGTTGCTCGAGCGCGAGGGCATCCCGGTGGTCATCAGCCAGTCGCGCTCGGCCGAGCGCGCCCGCCACGGCCTGCTGATCGTCGCCGAGCCGTCGGCCAGCGGTGACGACGGCGCGCGCCGGCTGTCGGAGCTGATCCTCGGTGCCCCGCGGGCTTTGGTCGTGCTGCCGAAATGGTGGGGCACCGCCTCGGCCGACCACCCCGGCTGGCTCGACGGCGTCGAGCTCTTGCCCACCGACGAGGTCGGCGACGTCCTGGCCGCCCTCGACCTCGAGCGCGGCGGGCTCGGCCGCGGCGAGGGTGCGCTGGCCGCCGCCGGGATCGCGATCAAGCACGCGCCCCAGAGCGTGACGATCGACCCGTCCTGGGACGAGCCCGAGCTCGTCGTCGACGATCGCGCGTTCATTCTCGAGCTGGCCCACGGCACGACCGCGCTGACCCTGGTCACCGATCCCGATCTGCTCAACAACCACGGCCTCGACGAGGCCGGCAACGCCGCCCGCATCGTCGCGTTGATCGAGCGCCTGCGCGCCGGCGGGCCGGTGGTGTTCGACGAGGTCGTCCACGGCCACGCCCGCGATCCCGGCCTGTGGGCGCTGCTGTTCCGCTATCCGCTGGTACTGGCCACGCTGCAGGCGCTGCTGGTCGCCTTCGCGCTCGGCCTCGCCACCCGCGGTCGGTTCGGCCCGCCGGCCGCGGTCCCGCCGCCGCTCGCTGCCGGCAAGGACTTCCTGATCCGCCACACCGCGACCCTGCTCCGCCACGGCGGCCACGACGCCGCGATGCTGCGCCGCTACCTGGTCGCCGCGGTCCACCAGGTCCGGGCCACGCTGCACGCGCCGCGTGACCTGACCGGCCCCGCGCTGGTCGGCTGGCTCGAGCGGGTCGGTCAGGCCCGCAACGTGTCAGCGCCTCTGTCCGAGCTCGAGCGCGAGGTCGCGGCCGTCGAGGCCGATCGCGCTCAGCTCAAGCGCGCCGCGAGCATCGCGGTCCGCATCCACCGCTGGCGGCAGGAGATGACCCTTGGATCTGGTTAGCATCCACGAGCTCGCGTCCCAGGTTCGCGACCAGATCCACCAGGTGGTGGTCGGGCAGGACCACGCCATCGACCTCCTGCTGGTCAGCTTGTTGTCCGAGGGTCACGTCCTGCTCGAGGGCGTCCCCGGCGTGGCCAAGACCCTGCTCGGCCGCGCCTTCGCCGCGTCGCTGACCCTGACGTTCGGTCGAGTCCAGTTCACGCCCGACCTGATGCCGGGCGACATCCTCGGCACGAACCTCTTCAACTTCCAGACCAACACGTTCACGTTGACCCGCGGGCCGATCTTCACCGAGCTGTTGCTCGCCGACGAGATCAACCGCACCCCGCCCAAGACCCAGGCCGCGCTGCTGCAGGCGATGCAGGAGCGGGTGGTCACGATCGACGGCACCAGCCACGACCTCGGCGCCGGCTTCATGGTGGTCGCGACCCAGAACCCGATCGAGCAGGAGGGCACGTACCCGTTGCCCGAGGCCCAGCTCGATCGCTTCCTGTTCAAGGTCACGATCGGCTACCCCGGCCGCGACGAGGAGCGCGCGATCGTCGCCCGTCACGGCGCTGGCAACATGATGACCCGGACCTTGCCGCTGCGCCCGGTCGCCGATCTCGCCGGGATCCAGGCCGCGCGCAAGGCGGTGCGCGAGGTCAAGGCCAGTGACCCCGTGCTCGACTACGTGGTCGATCTGGTCCGCGCCACCCGCGAGCGGCCGCAGCTCCTGTTCGGCGCGTCGCCGCGCGCCGCCGCGATGCTGGCCGCCGCCAGTCGGTCGTACGCCGCGCTGCAGGGCCGCGACTTCGTCCTGCCCGACGACGTCAAGGCGCTGGCGGTGCCGGCCTTGCGCCACCGGGTCGGGCTGTCGCCGAGCGCCGAGATCGACGGCCTCACCACCGAGGCGGTGATCAAGCAGCTCCTGGAGCTGGTGCCGGCGCCGCGCTGAGCGCCCGACTCGGTCGAAGAGGATGTTTCATGAAGACAGATCCCACACCTCCACGCGTGACCACGTGCCCTCAGAGTCGCTGTTGAACGCTCGCTGACGCTCGCGATATGTGGCCCACCTCCCGCACCGTCGCCCTGCTCGCCGCCGGCGTCCCGATCGCGCTGTTGACCGGCGTGGTCGACGGCCGGCTGTGGCCGCTGTGGCTGGTGGCGCTGTTCGGGGTGGTGGCCGCCGCCGGCATCGACGCCTTGCTCGGCCTGCCGCGCCGGCGGATGCGGATCGTCGTCGAGGCGCCGGCCGAGCTGTTCATCGGCGATCGCGCCACCGCCACCGTGCGCTTCATCGCCCGCGGCTGGCGCCGACCGGTCACCGTCGAGGCCGTGGTCGAGGCCGACCCGCTGCTGGCGCCGATCGCGGTCCAGCACGTCACGTTGCACGCCACCGGCGGCCACGCCGAGGCCGCCCACCCGATCGAGGTCGAGCCGCGGCGCCGCGGCGCCCCGCGCGTCGCCGCGATCCACGCCCGCTGGACCGGCCCGCTCGGCCTGATCGAGCGCCGGCTGATCGCGCCCCAGGTGACGGTCATCAAGGTCGTGCCCAACATCGGCTCGGTGCGGGCGATCGCGCTGCGCATGCTTGGCAGCCCCGAGCTGCAGGCCGGCCTCAAGGTCGAGCGCTACCTCGGCGACGGCACCGAGTTCGAGTCGCTGCGTGAGTACCTGCCCGGGCTCGACCACCGCGCCATCGACTGGAAGCAGTCGGCCCGCCACAGGAAGCTGCTGACCCAGGAGTTCCGCGCCGAGCGCAACCACCAGGTCGTGATCGCGATCGACGGCGGCCAGCTCATGGCCGAGCCGCTGGCCGGCATCCCTCGCCTCGATCACGCGATCAACGCCAGCCTCTTGCTCGGCTGGTTCTGCCTGCGCACCGGCGACCGGGTCGGCTGGGCCTCGTTCGACGAGCGGCTGCGGACCTGGGCCGAGCCGATGGGCGGCGCCGGCGCGTTCCCCCGGCTGCGCCACCTGTCGGCCGAGGTCGCCTACCGCGCGGTCGACACCAACTTCACGCTCGCCCTCGCCGAGCTGTCGACCCGGCTGCGCCGGCGCTCGTTGATCGTGCTGTTCACCGAGGTCCTCGATACCATCACCGCCGAGCTCATGATCGAGAACGTCACCCGCCTGGCCCGCCGCCACCTGGTGATGTTCGTCAGCCTGCGCGATCCTGGGGTCGAGGCCCGGATGCGCGCGGTGCCGTCGACGGTGACCGCGATGAACGAGGCCGTCGTCGCCGCCGACTTCGATCGCGAGCGCGCGCTGGTGTTCGAGCGCCTGCGCCAGGTCGGCGTCCACTGCATCGACACCACCCCCGACCGCTTCTCGATGGCGGTCATCAACCGCTACCTCGCGGTCAAGCGCCGGGAGCTGTTCTGATGGACCCCAGCGAGCGTCAGCGAGCGGTCTACAATGACGCTGGGTGCCTGGGGTCCCGGGTAAGGCGTGTGGTCTGTCCGCGCGCAGCCTCGCACGAACAGCGTCGCCGACGCCGCGAAAGGAGCCGCTGATGCCCCAGGCCAGCTCGCCCCCGCCGTGGCCGCCGGTGATGCCGACCGCCGCACCGCCCTTGCCGACGCCGCTCGCCGTCCCGCCGCCGGCGCCGGTGCTGCCGCTGCGCAGCGTGAGCTTCCGCCGCGAGCGCGAGGCGACCTGGCGCGAGCTCGAGGAGCTGATCGCCCGCGCCGACCGCGGCGGCCTGCGCGCGCTGTCGGCGACCGAGCTGGCCCGCCTGCCGCACCTCTACCGCGCGACCCTGGCGTCGCTGTCGGTGGCCCGCAGCATCTCGCTCGACGCCGCGCTGGTCCGCTATCTCGAGAGCCTGATCGGTCGCGCCTACTTCGTGACCTACGGCAGCCGGCAGCCGCTGTTCGGCCAGCTCCGCGAGTTCCTGGTCCACGGCTGGCCCAACGCCGTGCGCCGGCGCTGGCGGGCGCTGGCCTTGGCGGCGCTGTGCACGGTGCTCGGCGGGATCACCGCCTACGTCCTCACCCGCCACGACATGAACTACTACGACTCGTTCATGGGCGGCATGGCCCAGGACCGGAGCCCGGCGTCGTCGACCGCCGAGCTCAAGGCCGGTCTCTACGATCAGGGCAGCGTCACCAGCATGCTGGCCAGCTTCGCCGCCGACCTGTTCTCGCACAACGCCCGCATCGGCATCCTCACCTTCGCGCTCGGCTTCGTGGTCGGGCTGCCGTCGGCGTGCCTGCTGTTCTACAACGGCATGGTGCTCGGCGCGTTCGTCGCGCTCTACACCAGCCGCGGGCTCGGCGTCGACGTCTGGGGCTGGCTCTTGCCCCACGGCATCACCGAGCTGGGCGCGGTGATCCTGTGCGGCGCCGCCGGCTTCACCATCGGCGGCGCGCTGGCGTTCCCGGGCGCGCGCTCGCGGCTCGACAACCTGCGCGAGCACGGCCAGGACGCCGGTCGCATCGTCGCCGGCTGCGTGGTCATGCTGTTTCTGGCCGGGCTGATCGAGGGCATCTTCCGCCAGACCGTGACGTCGTTGCCGATCCGCTTCACGGTGGCCGGCCTGACCGCGGTCGGCTGGACCTGGTACTTCGGCTGGGTCGGGCGGGGACCACGGCTCGCCGCCGGCGAGGACGGCGCGCCATGAAGCTGCCGGCGCCGCCGCCGTCGCTGTCGCTGTCGCCGTCGTTGTCGCCTCTGGCCGAGCCGCGCGAGCGCCGCCTGGTGCTGACCCCCGAGGGCGTGCCGATCTCGTTCGAGCTGGCCTCGGTCGGCGACCGCGCCGGCGCGCTCATCCTCGACTTCGTGATCCTGATCCTGGTGCTGTTGGCGCTCGGCCTGCTGGCCTCGACCGCGTTCGGCGCCAGCCTCGACGGCTCGTGGCTCAGGCCGCTGATCGTGATCGCGCTGTTCCTCATCCAGAACTTCTACTTCGCGTTCTTCGAGCTGCGCTGGCAGGGCTGGACCCCGGGCAAGCGCATCGTCGGCATCCGGGTCATCGACGCCCGCGGCGGCCCTCTCGAGCCCAGCGCGATCCTGGCCCGCAACCTCGTGCGCGAGCTCGAGCTGTGGATGCCGCTGCGCTTCCTGCTCGGCGGCCGGGTGCTGTGGCCCGACGCGCCGGGCTGGGCGTGGCTGGTGGCCAGTCTGTGGATGCTCGTGTTCCTGCTGCTACCGCTGTTCAACCGCGACCGGCTGCGGGTCGGCGATCTGATCGGCGGAACCTGGGTCGTGGTCCAGCCCAAGCCCTTGCTCCTGCCTGATCTCGCCGCCGCCCTCGACGACGCCCGGCCCCGTCCGGCCGGCGCCGCCGGCGCCGCACCGCGCGTGCCCGCCTACGCCTTCACCGAGGCCCAGCTCGGGGTCTACGGCGAGTTCGAGCTGCAGGTCCTCGAGGAAGCGCTGCGCGGTACCGCCGGCCCCGAGCGGACCGCGTCGCTCATCGCGATCACCAACAAGATCCGGACCAAGCTGCGCTACGAGCCGCCGGTGCGCGAGGCCGACGTCGAGCTGTTCCTCAACACCTACTACACCGCGATCCGCGCCCAGCTCGAGCGCCGGCGACTTTTCGGCAAGAGGAAGGCGGACAAGTTCAGCTGACCACGCCGCCGGCATCGAGGTAACGCTCGCGCCAGGCGCCCTCGGGGTCGCGCGCGATGTGCAGCACGGTCGCGTTGGCCGGGTTGGGCTCGTCCTCGAACCACTCGACCGCGCGATCGAACCACGACATGCGGAACGCGCGCTGGGTGACGCCGTGCAAGAAGATGACGTGGTGGCGGAAGGTCGAGCGGTGCAGCTTGCCCATGAAGATGCCGATGCGCTGGACGACGTCGGCGCGGCTCTCGCCGCTGGGATAGCGGAAGTAGAAGCGGCCGTGGTGATCGCTCATCCGGGTCCGGCGCGCGTACTGCTCGGGCGCGTGCGCCGCCATCTCATCGTCGCCGAACCCGTCCCAGTCGCCGAACTCCTGCTCGCGCAACAGGAACGACGACCGCCGGGCCATGCTGTCGAAGCGCGGCCCCAGCGCGCGGCGCATCGCCAGCTCCTCGGTCTGCACGCAGCGCAGGTAGGGCGAGCGCCACGAGCAGGTCAGCACCGGATCGAGCGCGAGCGCGCGCAGCGCGTCACCGGCGACCAGGACCTGGGGATCGTCGTCGGGCCGAGCCAGCGGGATCACGTGGTCCGGCATCGTGCGGTAGAGGCGCGGGTCGTCGTTCGCGATCGAGCGGCCGTGACGGACGAGCGCGATCGTCGCGACGTTGGAGTCCATGCCCGACGAGGGTAGCGCATCTGCGCCGTGGCCGAGCGCGCCGGTCTGCTACAGTCGCCGGTGGTGCGCCTGCTATTCATCGTCGATCCTCTCGAGCGCCTGGCCCTGGCCGGCGACACCTCGTACGCGCTGATGCTGGCGGCCGCGCAGGCCGGGCACGAGGTGCTGAGCTGTCAGCTCGAGCACCTGAGCCTCGAGCACGACGACCCGATCGCCGAGGCCGTGACCACCGGCGTGATCGACGCCGCGACCCCGGCCGAGGCCTTCACCGTCGGGCCGCGGGCCCGGGTCCGGCTCGGCGACGTCGACATCGTGCTGATGCGCAAGGACCCGCCGTTCGACGTCACCTACCTGCACGCGACCTGGATCCTCGAGCAGGCCCGCGGCAAGACGCTGCTGGTCAACGACCCGCGCGGCCTGCGCGAGCTCAACGAGCACCTCTCGGTGCTGCGCTTCCCCGAGCTGACCCCGGCCACTCTCGTCACCCGCAGCACCCGCCGGCTGGCCGAGTTCCAGCGCGAGCAGGGCGGCACCATCGTGGTCAAGCCGGTCGACGGCTTCGGCGGCCTCGGCATCTTCGTGGTCCGCGAGGGCGATCCCAACGCCTCGTCGATCTTCGAGACCTCGACGGCGGCCGGCACCCGCTGGACCCTGGCTCAGCGCTACCTGCCCGAGGCCGCCCTCGGCGACAAGCGCATCCTCCTGGTCGACGGCGAGGCGGTCGGCGCGGTGCTGCGGGTCCCCGCCGCCACCGAGGCCCGTGGCAACCTCCACGTCGGCGGCCGCGCGGTCAAGACCTCGATCGACCCCGACGATCGCCGGATCATCGCTGCCCTGGCCCCGGTCCTGCGCGCGTACGGCCAGATCCTGGTCGGCATCGACGTCATCGGCGGCCGGCTCACCGAGATCAACATCACCTCGCCGACCGGGGTCCGCCACATCGCCGCGCTCGA
>JAYVSF010000058.1:0-21073 GCA_043775605.1 Myxococcales bacterium | reverse complement strand
CGCTACCAGGACACCGTGACGCTGAAGGTCATGATGGGGCTGATCGTCGCGATCACGTGGCTCAGCGGCGTCGACTACGTGATGGTCGGCTTCAAGCAGATGCGCGGCCGCGGCGACTTCGGCCGCGCCGACCTGGTCCGCCTGCTGGCGGCGCTGGTCCTGCCGGTCGCGATCTACGCCGCCCTGGTCGAGAGCCCGGCCCCGGCGTGGCCGGTGATCGCGGTGCTGGCGCTGGAGCTCGCGGTCGGTGGCCTCGACAACCTGCTGTCGCACCACCGCCGGGCCGCCCAGGCCCTCTTGTGGGGGGCGCGCACGCTCGGTGCCGCCACGCTGCTCGGCCTGACGGTCGTGCTCAAGGACCAGGCCCAGACCCTGGCGATCGCCGCCGCCGGCGTGTCGCTGGTCGGCGTGGCCTGGGAGTTCTGGCGCGGCAAGGACTACTACCTCGACAAGCGGATCCGCGAACTCGCGCTGCGCAACGCCGCCGCCAGCGACTCGTAGCCATTGGGGTCAGCGCGTCGGGCGGGCAGCGGCCTCGCGCGGGGTCAGCGCAGCTTCGCGATGAGCTCGTCGCGGGTCGCCACGCCCTTCTCGATCAAGAGCGCCATCAGCTTCTTGAGCACGTCCTCATCGCGGCGGACCAGTGCCTCGAGGTTGCCGATGCGCTCGTGCAGGGCGGCGACCTCGGCCATGGTCGGCGCCCGCCCGACCAGCGTGGCCGGCACCGGCGGGGCCTCGACCCGGGCCACCGGCGGCAAGGTCGTGGTCCGCGGCACCACCGGCGCCATCGGCGGCGGCGTGATCGCCGGCGACGACATCATCGGCTGGGCCTGAGCCGGCGCAGGCGCGGGCTCGGCAGCGACCGTCACCGGCGGCGACGACGAGCTCCCGGGGGCGGGCGGTGCCAGCAGCCGGGCCACCTCCGGGCTCGAGCCGGTGGCCCCGCGCGGGATGCGCGTGCCCTGGGTCGTGCGGCTCGGACCGTCGAGGCTGTAGCCGCTGACGATCTCCATGTCGTCCTCGCTCTCTCCCGCCGGGTCGAGATCGACGTTGACCCGCACCCGCCGACCGCCGATGGTCGTGCCCAGGCCGCGGCCGTAGTAGCGGAGCAGCGCGCGCTCCACCGCCTTGGGCCCGGCCAGGTAGGTGCGGATGTTGAGCTGGGTCCGCACCCGCAGCTCGTCGATCACCGTCTGGTTGGTCGGGTCGCCCAGCGCGACGTCGAGGAACTTCATCGGCTGCGCGAACGGGATCAGGCTGTAGGTCTCGGCCATCTCGCCCGGGACCAGCTCGATCACGTGCTGCGGGATCTCGAGGCGGTCGAGATCGATCAGCGGCACCGCGAGCTGGCGCGACAGGGCCCCGACCAGATCCTCCTCGGTGACCTTCTTCATGTCGACCAGCACCCGGCCGAGCGGACCGCCGAAGCGGCGCTGTTCGGTCAGCCCCACGCGCAGGGTCGCCTCGTCGATGAGGCCGGCCTCGATCAGGATCTCGCCCAGTCGCTTACGCGCCATGGTCGGTTCGCCTCGGGTTGTGCGCGGTCATTGCGGGGTCACCAGCGTCGCGGTGCCGGTCCTGGCCAGCGTGCCCAGGAACCTGGCCGACTGCCGCCGGGCGGCGGGGACGTCGAACACCACGAAGTGGCCGTCGCTGCCACCGGCCGCCGGATACTCGGCCAGCACGGCGGTCTCGCCGTCGAGGTTGCCCATGACCGGCGCGGTCAGCACCTCGCGCCGGCGCAGGCCGAGGCCCTCGATCGGCTCGAGCACCGGGCCGACCAGGTTGCCGCCGATCGCCACCGCCAGCGCCTCGATGTTGGGCACCGGCGTGAAGTGATCGATGAGGCCCATGCTCTGGTAGATGGCCTTGGGCGCCAGCGCCGTGCCGTCCGGTCCCCGGACAGGCAGCCGGGTCAGGAGCGGGCCGTAGTTGACGGTGTCGGACCGCTCGACCCAGGTCTGCAGCAGGGACAGCACCGGGTTGAACTCGTCGAGCGGGTTGTCGAGGACGATGCTCGACACCAGGCCGGTGATGTCGACCGGCTCGGTCTTGTTGAGCAACGCGTAGTAGAGATCGCCGCCGGCGCCGGACAGGACCGCGCCGGTGACCAGCGGCTCGTAGGCCAGGAACGGCGGACCGGTCAGGCCGCCCTGCGAGTGACCGAAGAAGTACAGCTTCGTCGGATCGAAGCGGACCTCGGGATAGGGGACCTGGCTGCCTTCGGCCACCTGGAAGCGGAGGCCCATCACGAGCCGCAGCAGCGTGAAGTTGTCGGCCGCGCCCTGGATCGCGTTGTTGCGGGCGGCGAGCGGGTTGCTGAAGTTGAAGAAGTTGAGCTCGGGATCGCCGTTGGGGTTGCGCGGCCCGTGCAGCACCTGATCGATCGAGATGACCGCGAGGCCCTCGGCGGCGAGCCGGTTTGCGGTGCGATCGCCGATGTACGAGTGATAGTCGCCGCCGGTGCCGTGGGCGTAGAGCGCGACCGGCCAGCCGGCGGCCGGCATCGGGCCGTGCGGGATCGTGAACGAGAACCGCAGCGCCTCGGTGACCTGGACCGCGGGCAGGCCGTCCTCGGCGTAGACGATGTCGCCGCCGTCGGCCGGGGTCTGGTACGGCACGGTGCCGGTCTGGAAGTTGGGGCCGTCGTAGATGCCGTCGAAGGCGATGAAGTCGGGGTTCACGCCGGTCAGCTCGGTGACGTCGCGCGCGGTCGGCGCCGGCATCGACCACACCCGGGCCCGGAGGTCGCCCATGATCGCGGTGACGGTCTGGGTGGTGAACACCGCGGCGCTGACCACGTCGGCGCGCTCGTCGCCGCCCGGCTGATCGAGGTAGGTCCACAGCAGCTGGTAGCGGGCGCGGGCCCGGGCCTGGGCCGCATCGACGGTGGCGGCGGGATCGGCGATCGCCTGCCAGTCGGCGTCGGCCACGATATCGCCGCCGGTGGCCGCGCGGAGACGGTCGGTGACGACCAGCGCGTAGGTGGTGTGCTCGGCCAGCGGGAAGCCGGGGTACGGCAGCGCGCTCAGCCAGTTGTCGCCGATGGTCCAGCCGGCGTAGGTCTGGAAGCGGAAGCGCAGGGGGTAGCGCTGGCCGTGGGCCGGCGAGGCGGGATCGACGTCGACCAGGTACACCGACGCCGTCGGGTCGTCGAGCGACGCGGCCGGATCCGGCAGGCTCGCGGGATCGATCGGCGTCGAGAACCGGGTGAAGACCGCGTCGTTGGTGCCGAACCCGTCGAGGGTCTCGACCGCGTCGATGTAGTGATTGACGACGTCGACCAGGCGCGGATAGCCGGCGAGCATCGGGTGGCCGGCGTCGTCGCGGCGGATGTCGCTCGGGAACGGCAGCGTGTAGAACTCCTGCACCACGCCGTCGCGCGGGAGCTGGAAGTAGGCCGTGCTCGGCGCCGGGGACTGGCAGCCCGTGAGCCCGAGCACAACCAAGCCAAGGATCGAGGCTCCTCTCAAGATAGGGCCGAAGCTACCGCGCCCGTCAGGCCGCGTCGACGTCGTTGATGAACCGCTTCATCAGGCCGTCGATCATCAGGTTGCGCTCGCCGACCGGGAACTTGCCGTCGCGCCAGCCCGAGTGGGCGACGCCGTACTGCTTGTGGACGTCGGCGATGAGGACCTTGTAGCGCGCGACCTTCTGCAGGATGTCCTTCTGGTTGCGGACGAAGTACGCCACCATCGAGGCCCCGGCGGCGACGGTCAGGACCAGCCCGAGCGGGCCGCCGACCGCGTAGCGCAGGCCGATGCGGAGGGCCAGCGCCGCGGCCGCGCCGATCGCGACCTTCTTGGTGCCGGTGCCGTCGACGACCGAGTCCTTGGCCAGCGCGAACGCGGTCTGGCCGCTGGCGATGAGCAGCGCGATGAAGTTGCCGCGCCGCGACACCCAGCCACGGTCGTAGTACTCGCGGAGCGCCTGCTTGAGGAACGCGTCGAAGTCGCCGTAGATGCCGGCGCCGGTCTCGACCTTGCCGGGGGCGGTCGACGTTCCCTGTGCCATCCTCGGAGTGTAGCACCTCGGAGGCTGTGAGGTTTTGGCTCGCGTTGACTTGGCCCCGGCCGTCGCTCAGATTCAGAGGCATGCTTCATCCTCGACGAGCCGCCGCGGCCGTGGCCGTCGCCCTGGTCGCGCTGCTGTCGGTGACCACGGCCCGGGCCGACCTCGCGTCCGGCCGCGCCAAGCTGGTGGCGGGCGCCTACCAGGACGCGATCACCTTGCTCGACAAGGTCGGCGGCAAGGATCGGCCGGCAGCCCGGCTGCTGATGGTGTCGGCCTTGCTCGCGACCGGCGCCTATCCCGCGGCCGTGACCGCCGCCACCGCGGTCGCCGGTGACGCCGACAAGGCGATCGCCGCTGACGGTACCGTCGCGCTGGCCGAGGTCCTGTGCACGATCGGCCGTCAGGGCGAGGCCCGAAAGCTCCTCGAGCCGCTGGTCGCCGCCCAGCCCGGCCACCTGCGCGCCCGCCGCATGCTCGCGCTGGTGCTGACCGACGTCGGCGAGCGCGACCTGGCCCACAAGCTGTGGAAGCAGACCATGGCCAGCTACGACGCCGGCAAGCTCGACCTCGACAACCCCGAGGACCTGTTCGCGCTGGCCGAGGCCGGCCGCAACCTCGGCCAGTTCCAGCTCGCCAACGACTCGTATCAAGAGATCGCCCGCCTCGCGCCCAACCTGGGCGAGGCCCAGATCGCCTGGGCCTACCTGTTCCTGCAGAAGTACGCCTCCGAGCTGGCCGACGAGACCTTCGACGAGGTGCTGAAGGTCAACCCCAACCAGCCCGACGCCCACGCCGGCATGGCCGAGGCCCTGCTCGAGAGCAGCTACGATCTGGCGGCGGCCAACCATCACCTCGACCTCGCGCTCGCGGTCAACCCCAAGCACGTCCGCGCGCTCTTGACCCGGGCCCTGATCGCGATCGATCAGAACCGGTGGGACGTCGCCGGCGGCACGATCGACACCGTGCTGGCGATCGATCCATCGTCGACCGAGGCGCTGGCCCTGCGCGCCACCATCGCCTGGCTGCGCGACGACACCGCCGGCTACGACCTGGCCCGGACCAAGGCCTTCGCGATCGACCGCGGCTACGCCGAGCTGTACCAGATCGTCGCCCGCTCGGCCGAGCGCGAGCACCGCTACGCCGACGCGATCGACCTGGCCAAGCAGGCGGTGACCATGCGGCCCGACTACTTCGAGGCGATGAGCAACGTCGGCCTCGGCTACCTGCGGCTGGGCCAGGAGAAGGACGGCGTCGACTGGCTGAAGAAGGCGTTCGCCGGCGATCGCTACAATGTGCGGACCAAGAACACGCTCGATCTGTTCGAGGACACGATCCCGGCCGACTACGTCTTCTCGTCGAGCAAGTTGTTCAAGTTCCGCTACCACAAGGACGAACAGAAGCTGCTGTCGCGCTACATCGAGCCGACGCTCGAGCGGGCGTTCGCCGACATGTCCGCGCGCTACGGCTTCACGCCCAAGACGCCGGTGACCATCGAGCTCTACCAGGACGGCACCGACTACAGCGTGCGCACGGTCGGCCTGCCCAACCTCGGCGCGCTCGGGGTCTGCTTCGGCCAGGTCATCACCGCGATGTCGCCGTCGAACGGCAACATCAACTGGGGCATGGTGCTGTGGCACGAGCTGTCGCACGTGTTCGCGATCCAGCTGTCGAAGCAGCGGGTGCCGCGCTGGTTCACCGAGGGCCTGTCGGAGTACGAGACGCTGCGCGCCAACCCGGCGTGGCGGCGCGAGAACGACACCGACCTGGCCGGCGCGCTGGCCGAGGACACGCTGCCGTCGGTGGCGACGATCAACTACGAGTTCGTGCAGCCCGACCCGCAGCGGGTGGTGGTCGCGTACTTCCTGTCGTCGGTGATGATCGAGTACATCGTCGCCACCTACGGCTTCGACAAGATCGTCGCGGCGCTCAAGCTGTACGGCAAGGGCCAGGAGACGCCGGCGGTCATCGCCGCGATCACCGGCCGCTCGATCGCGCAGTTCGACGCCGACTTCAAGGCGTTCCTCGGCGAGCGGCTGGCGGCGTACCAGGGCACGTTCCGGCTGCCGACGGTCGGGCTCGACGACACCACCGCGCTCGAGATCGCGCTGTCGGCCAAGCCCGACGACGTCCTGACCCGGGCCCGGCTGGCGGTCGGCTACTACTACGCCGGCGACGCCGAGAAGGCGGCCGACGCGGCCAAGACCACGCTCGATCTCGACCCCAAGCAGCCGTGGGCGATCTACGTGATGGCCGAGGTCGAGCTGCGGGCCAACCTGGTCGACCTGGCCCGCGAGGACTACGAGAAGCTGATCGCCGCTGGCCACGACAGCTTCGACATCCGCATCCAGCTCGCGCAGATCGCCAAGGCCGGCGGCAAGCTGCCGACGATGATCAGCCACCTGTGCGCGGCCAAGCGGCTCGATCCCGAGCGCAGCATGCCGTACGCGATGCTGGCCGAGGCCTACAAGGAGGCCGGCAAGGTCGACGAGTACCTGATCGAGACCGAGCACTACGCGATGCTCGAACAGATGCAGGTCGGCCCGCTCAAGGAGCTGGTCGACGAGTACAGCAAGCGTCAGGACTGGGCCAAGGTGCGGACCTACGGCGAGATGGCGCTCGACATCTTCCCCAGCGACGCCGACCTGCTGATGACGCTGGGCAAGGCCTACCTCGGCACCGGCCTGCCCGACCGCGCGCTGTACAGCTACGACTCGGCGCTGGTGGTCGATCCGCCGCTGCGGCGGCCGGCGCTGGCCCAGCTCGGCCGGACCCGGGCGTTGCTGGCCAAGGGCGACATGAAGGCGGCGAAGGCGGCGCTCGCGCTCGCGGCCAAGACCGAGCCGGCCCACCTCGAGGTCCTCGAGCTGCAGAAGCTGTTGCCGTGACCCGGACGGCGACGCTGCCGGCCGACGTCGACGTCGTGATCGTCGGCGGCGGCACCGCCGGGGCGGCGGCGGCGGCGGCGTTCGCGGGCCGGGGCGCGCGGACCTTGTGCGTCGATCGCAAGGACCTGACCGAGTCGGGCGCGCGCTGGGTCAACGGCGTGCCCCGACGGCTGCTGGCCGAGGCCGGGCTGGCGGTACCCGACGGCCACCACGGGCCGCGACCGTTCAACCTGATCGCCGGCGCCGCTCGACTGCGGGTCGCCGAGCACGACGTCGTCGATCTCGACATGCGGGCGCTGGTCGCGACCTTGCACGAGCGGGCGCGCTCGCTCGGCGCCGAGCTGGTCGGTGGCGTGACCGTGCGCGGCCGCGACGGCGACCGGCTGATGACCGACGCCGGCGCGGTGCGGGCCCGCTGGATCGTCGACGCTGGCGGGCTGGCGGGTCCGCGCCTGCTCGGCCAGGCGGCGGTGGCGCCGACCGATCTGTGCGCGGCGGCCCAGGGCGTGTACGAGGTCAAGGATCCGGCCGGCGCCGCCGCGTACTACGCCAGCCTCGGCGTGAAACCCGGCGAGGTCATCGGCGTGCTCGGCGTCGCCGGTGGCTTCTCGATCCTCAACGTGTGCTGGCACGTCGACGCCGGCACGGTCGGCGTCCTGACCGGCTCGATCCCGGCGCTCGGCCACCCCGGCGGCAAGACCCTGCGCGACGACTTCGTGCGCAGCCAGCCGTGGATCGGGCCGATGCAGTTCGGCGGCGCCGCCGCGATCCCGCTGCGCCGCGCGTACGATCGCCTGGTCGACGATCGGGTGGCCTTGCTCGGCGACGCCGGCTGTCAGGTGTTCGCGGCCCACGGCTCGGGCATCGGCGCCGGGCTGGTGGCGGCGCGGCTCCTGGCCGACACCCTCACCGGCGGCGGCGACCTGCGGGCCTACGAGGTCGCGTGGCACCGACGCTGGGGCGGCCTGTTCGCGGTCTACGACGCGGCCCGACGGATGAGCCAGGGCATGGACCCGGCCCAGCTCGCCGACGCCCTCGCCCACGGCCTCATCGACCACGCGATGGTCAAGGCCAGCCTCGATCAGGAGCTGCCGCGGATCTCGGCCGCGATGGTGGCGGCCCGCCTGCGCGCCGTCCGTCGCGCACCGACCATGGCCGTCCCGCTGGTCCGCGCGATGGCGCAGATGGGCGCGGTCCAGGCCCTCAGCGGCCTCTACCCGCGCGACCTCCGCGCCGCCGATCTGTGGACCCGGGTCATGAACCGCGTCCTCGCCGTCTAGCCTGGGGACAGGCTCCGGGGGCTCCGGCGTCCGAGCTTGTCAGGGAGCGTGGGGCCAGTCGGTCGGCGTGTCGGTCATGGTGAAGTCGAGGCGGGCGGCCGACAGGAGCTGGGCGTGGTGGAGCTCGGGGGTGGTGAGCGGGACGCCGTCGAGGGTGACGGCGGCGACGTAGCGACGGACGGTGGAGGCGCCGGGGGCGACGATCAGGAGCTGGTGGCCGGCGACGGTGATGCGGGCCTGGTCGAAGATGGGGGCGCTGACGATGTAGCGATCGGTGCCGGCGATCGGGTAGAGGCCGAGCGAGGCGAAGACGTACCAGGCGCCGAGGGTGCCGCCGTCGTCGTTGCCGGCCAGGCCGTCGGGCTGATCGCTGTAGATGGTGTCGATGATCCAGCGCGCCCACTCCTGCGTGAGATCGGGGCGGCCGAGCTGCGCGAACAGGAACGCGGCGTTGAGATCGGGCTCGTTGCCGTGCCAGTAGTACGGGCGCGGGAACGACCGCGCCGACGAGTCGCTGGTCTCCCAGTCGTGGCGGGCGAGGTCGAAGAAGCTCTCGAGCTTGGTCACCGCCGCCGCGCGGCCGCCGAACAGCGCGGCGAGGCCGTCGGGATCGTGGATGCCGGCCATCCACAGCGAGTGCCAGGCGTTGGCCTCGGCGTAGTCGTCGGTCATCCGCAACGGATCGAAGCCGGTCGCCGACGGGAAGCTGCCGTCGGGGTTCTTGGCGCGGAGGAAGCCGACCGCGGGATCGTAGAGCGTGCGCCAGCCCTGGCTGCGCAGGCGGAGCGCGGCGGCGCTGGTCGAGTCACCGACGACGTCGGCCAGGCTGGCGAGCGCGACGTCGTCATGGGCGTACTCGGTGGTGAGGCTGACCGAGCGGCCGACCGTCGACGGCACGTAGCCGTATTGCATGTACGGCTCGACGCCGTCGCGGCCACCGCGGCCGGTCGCCGGCGAGGTCGGCGACAGCGCGGCATCGCGCAGGAGCGGCCAGATCGCGGCGGTGCCGTCGGTGATGCCCTTGACCGCGGCGTCGGCGACCACGACGTCGCAGCTCGCGCCCAGCATGGTCCCGCTCTCGCCGGTGGCGATCGGCCAGCGCGGACAACCGCCGAGCGCCGTCGCCATCGCGGCCAGCGACAGCGTCGAGGCCCGCGCCGACGCCGGCGCCAGCCACGCGTACAGCGGGTGGACCGTGCGGTAGGTGTCCCACAGCGAGAAGTCCGACATCTGCGCGTAGTCGGTGGCGCGGGTCGGCGTGGCCTGGCCGTGGAGCTGGTAGCTGCCGTCGGCGTCGGCGATCACGGTCGGCATCAGGAACGCGTGATAGAGGCTGGTGTAGAAGGTCCGCCGCTCGGCCACGGTGCCGCCGGTGACCTGGACCACGCCGGTGCGCGCGCGCCACGCCGCCTCGGCCGCCGCGATGGTCGCCGCCGCGTCCCAGGTCGGCAGCTCGGCCGTAAGGTTGGCGTCGGCGCCGGCCGCCGACACCAGCGACACCGCGAGCTGGAACTCGACCGGTTGGGCGCCATCGAGCTCGAGGGCCGCGCCGACCCCGGTGCCGCTGGCGTCGACGGCCGCGGTCGCCGTGCCGCCGCCGGTCCAGGTGTACGCGTGGGTCCACGGGCCGCGGGTGCGCGCGCTGATCCAGAGATCGTGGCCGCCGTAGTGGCCGGTCATGTTGCCGCGGTGGAAGACGTGAGCCTGCAGCGTGTGGGCCGCGGGATCGAGGTGGACGCTGACGTCGGTGAGCTGGCCGCCGTCGAGGGCCTTGGCCAGATCGATCACCAGCGTCAGCGGCCCGCCGGCGCTGGTTTCATAGACGTGGTGGGCGCCGTGAGTCGTCGCGATCAGGTCGGCGCGAAGGCCGTTGGCCAGGGCAACCTGGTAGCGCCCGGGGCCGGCGTGCTCGTCGGCCTTGGCGAACTCGGCCTGGTACGCGACCACGCCGGTGCGGGCCGGCGCGAACGCCTGGGTCGGCATCACCGACACGATGCCGAAGTCGGCGACGCCGGCGCCGTGCAGGTGGAGGTGGCTGAAGCCCTGGATGACGTCGTCGCCGGCCCAGTAGCCGGAGAAGTGCTGGAACGCGAGCGTGCCGAGCGGCCCCGAGGTGTCGGGCCCGACCTTGACCAGGCCGTGCGGCAGCGCCGCGCCGACGAAGGCCGAGCCGTACGAGAAGCCAAGGCCACCGGTGCCGATCGTCGGATCGATCAGGGGCAGCGGATCGGTCACCTCCGGCAGCGGTGGCGCGACCGCGTCGTCACCGCCGCAGCCGGCGCCGCTGGCGACCGTGGCCAGCGCCATCGTGGCCAGCGCCCAGACCCTCGCCGCTGCTCCTGATCGATCTCGCGCGCGCATCGCCGACGATCCTACACCGCCGCCGGCGCTACGTGCCGCGGACCTGGAGCGGGGCGCGGCCCGGGCGATCGGTCACGACCCGGGTCGCCTGCACCGCCGCCAGCACGGCGACCGCGGCCAGCGCGAACGCCAGCGACCGCTCCCAGCGCCGGCGTGGACGCGGCCGCAGCTCGGCGGCGACGGCGGCGCGGAGGCGGACGTGGACCGCGGCCGGTGGCGCGGGCCCGTCGAGGCCGCCGTCGAGCGCGCGCTTGAGCGCCATCAACTCGACCACGCAGGCCGGGCAGGTCGGCAGGTGGTCCTCGAGCGCGGCCCGGGCGTCGTCGTCGATCGCCCCCAGCAGGTACCCGATCAGCTCGGGCTGTACGCGTTCGCACGTCATCGGGTCACCTCCTCCCGCAGGCGCTTGACCAGCTCGTGCATCCGCGACTTCACGGTGCCGATCGGGACCTCGAGCACGGTCGCGACCTCGTCGTACGACAGCCCGCGCGCGCGCAGGCGATAGACGTCGGCGAGCGGCAGCGGCAACCGCTCGACCGCGCCGGCCAGCGCGCCGAGGTCGACGGCCTCGGCCCGATCCGCGAGCGCGCCAAGCTCGGCCACCGGCTCACGCGCGACCGCCTGCAGCGCGCGATCGGCCCGCTTGCGGGCGCGGACCCGGTTGAGGCACAGGTGGCGAAGGACCTGATAGAGCCACGCCCGCAGGTTGAGGACCGCGGTGCCGGTGCCGCGCGCGCGCAGGACCGCGAGGAAGGTCTCGTGCAGGACGTCCTCGGCCTCGACGTCGTCGGCGAGCTGGGCGCGGGCGAAGCCGTACAGCGCGCGACCGTGCCGCTCGTACAACCGATCGAACGCGGTCAGGTCACCGGCGCACAGCTCGGCGTACAGCGCCTCGTCGGAGCGCGCCCCGGTCACGACCCGACGTTCGCGCCGGCCCGGGCCCGCGCCGACCGCATGGTCGCGATCGCCGCGAGCAGGCCACCGAGCACGAACAGGATCATCGCCAGCACCAGGTTGTGCAGCGACTCCTCGGTGCCCATGGCCAGGGTCATGAGCTCATCGGCGGCCGGCACGGTCTTGGCGTAGTGGACCGTGCTCGCCAGCCCGGTCACGGTGCCGAGCACGCCGCTGGCCACCGTCAGCGCCGCGAACCAGCGCACCTGACGGTGATAGCCGTCGGCGCCGCGCACCAGGGACAGGATCGCCAGCGCGATCAGCACGAACCCGAAGATCAGGGTCGGGTACATGCCGAAGCCGCCAGCCGGAAAGAAGTTCTTCCACATCGTTGTTCGCTCCTTGGATGGGGAGGAACCGATGCGCACCGGAAGTTCAGGACGATCAGCCGTCTGGCTGCGCTCGCGTTACGGAATCTCGTCGGCGCCGATGTCGGCCGCGCCGCCGGCCGGGTTGGGCCGGGCCTCGCCGTCGTAGTCGACCGCGGTCGGGCCGGTCGCGGAGCCGGGCTCGGCGGCGCCGCGCAGCAGGCTGGCGGCGGCGATGTGGAAGTCGGCGACGGTGGCGCCGTTGCCGTTGACCAGCGCGACCTCGGCCGGGGTCATCGACCGGACCATCGTGCCGGCCGGCGGCGTGGCGATGCCGATCACCGAGTAGCTGTGGGTGCAGCTGGTGCCGCCGGTCTCGGCGGTGCCGGTGTTGCCGTGGATCAGGTTGTTGCGGGCCGTGATCGACGACGTCCCGAGGCAGTTGACGCCCCCGACCATGTTGGCGCTGTTCTTGACGATGGTGTTGAACTCGAGCCTGTTGGGCGTGGCGTTGGGGTTGAGGCTCAGCCCGCCGTTCGTGCCGTTGCCGTAGATGAACGTGTTCGTGATCGAGAAGCTGCCGTCGACCAGGCGGACCCCGCCCATGCGGTTGCCGGCGATCACCGACCGCGAGACGTCGAGCACGCAGTTGCCGGCCTCGATGCCGCGATCGTCGCTGTCGAGCACCGCCGCCGACCGCAGGGTCAGGCTCGCGCTGTTGCACTTGATCCCGTCGGCGTTGGCGCCGCCGGCCGCGCCGCGGACCGTGAGCCCGGTGATGACGACGGTGCCCTGGGTCACGTCGACGACCTGGTTGCCGCCGGGCCGCTCGAGGATCGCGCCGGTGGCGTGGATCACGAGGTCCTTGTTGACGGTGAACGGCGCGTCGGGCTCGAGGGTGTAGGCCACGCCGCTCGGCGCCACGCGCATGTACTTGCGCGCGACCGTGACCTTGCTGAGCGCGACCAGCGGCGAGCCGCACGGCGCCGCCTGCGAGCAGGTGGTGGTGTCGGTCCCGCCGGCCGCCAGGTAGATGACCTGGTCAGTCGCGATGCACAGGCCGCCGTCGCAGAAGCTGCTGTCGCACTCGCTGTCGGCGGCGCAGGCCCGGCAGGCGAGGCTGGGGGCGCAGACCGGCGCCGCCGGATCGGTACACTCGGCGCTCTGGTGATCGTTGCCGACCGGGCAGTCGACGCAGACGTCGGCCACGCAGCTCTCGCTGGCGGTGCACAGCTCGGGGTTGTCGAGGCAGCCGGCGACGGCGTCGGTGACGTCGGCGTCGACCGGGCAGGAGTCGCCGCAGAAGCCGGGGTTGCCCTTCTGGCAGCCGCCGAACAACGCGGCGAGCCCCAGCGTGAAGGCGAGCGCGGCGCCAGCGGGGCGCAGGGGACGGGGATGGACGTTCGACATGTCGACCTCGGGTTCCTCGGATGATCGTCGCACAGCGCTCAGAAGCGGCCGGTGATGCCGATCACGGCGCCGTCGCCGGTAGCCCGCGCCATCGGGGCGGCCGCGCGCGGGGCGTGGCCGGCGCGGTGCAAGAGGTAGCCGCCGAAGGCCGCGACCGCGACCCCGGCGCCGAGCGTGATCACCCCCGGCAGCGTGGCCTCGGTGTAGCTCGGGTCCATGGTCGGCAGCGTGACCGGATCCTCGTCGACCACGAACAGCAGGATCGCGCCGCCGACGATCGCCGCGCCGCCGACCGCGAGCGCGCCGTAGGCCAGGGACCGCGACCCGCCGCCGCCACCGCCAGGGGCGCCGAGCGCGACCAGCTCGACGTCGAGCGCGGTCTCGGCGTCGTTGGTGATCGTGATCCGGCGGGTGACGGTCTGGTAGCCGTCGTGCTCGAGCGTGATCGTGTGCGGGCCCTCGTGCAGGCCGGCGCTGACCGGGCTGACGCCGATCGACTCGCCATCGACCAGCACGGTCGCGCCCGACGGCCGGGTCACCACCGCCAGCCGACCGGCCCCGCTCGAGGCCGCCGAGAACAGCAGCCGGGCCAGCTCGGCGAGCTTGGGCTTGAGCGTGTCGTTCTTGCAGTCGTTGCAGAACAGGCTCTGGGCCGCGATCGGCGCGCCCGCGGCGCCATAGAGCCAGCCGGTGATCTTGATCTGGTCGCCGCTGGCGGCGGGGTCGCGCTCGACCTCGACCATCACGAACAGCAGGCCGTCGAGCTTGCCCGAGGCCACCGCCGCGGTGGCGCAGGCCTGGTCGGCGAGGATGAAGCAGTTGACGATCTGGGTGATCTGCTTGCCGTCGAGGGCCTGGCTGCCGATCCGGACGTCGGCGTGGCCGGCGGCGGTGAGCCACGGCCCCAGCTCGGTCTCGACCACCGGCTGCTTGGCCTCGTCGCCGCCGGCGATCAGCCCGAAGCGGTCGGCGCGGGCGACGGCGATCCGCCCGACCGTGACGAGGACGACCAGGGCGAGGACGATCAGGCCCACGGCGGTGCGCAGGCCGCGGGCGACGCGATGACTCATCATGCGGCGGCGAGTGTATATGACCACCGCGCCGACCGCCTGTTCTCAACCGAGCGGGTGTCGATCGTGGGCCGGCCCACGCGCTGCGCGGGCGGTGATCCTGGGTCATGATGCGGCGGTGGCGGGCGCAGAGCTGATCGAGACCGAGGGCGTGCCGATCCGGGCGTGGGTCCGCGGCGTGCAACTCGAGAAGGCGGCCCGCCACCAGCTCGAGAACGTGGCCCGGCTGCCGATCGTGTTCCATCACGTCGCCGCGATGCCCGACGTCCACTGGGGCATCGGCGCCACGGTCGGCAGCGTCATCGCGACCGAGCAGGCGATCATCCCGGCCCCCCAAGCTCGGCCACGGCAACGACGTCAACCACCTCGGCACGCTCGGCACCGGCAACCACTTCATCGAGGTGTGCCTCGACGTTCGGGGTCACGCGGGGAGGTTCGGGGTCTGCCTTCCTCGGTCGACCGCGAGGAATGCGGTTACAGGTTGCTGGCCAGTCCTGCGGGGCCGGGGCATGGTGGCCCGATGCAGGCCTGGCAACGACTGTTCGCCGTCGGCGCGGCCCTCGCGGCCCTGGGCATCGCGGCCGGCGCGTTCGGAGCCCACGCGCTCAAGAAGCGGCTCGACGCCGACCTCTTGACGATCTTCGAGACCGGCGCCCGCTACCACCTGATCGGCGCGCTCGGCGTGATGGCGATCGCCCTGGCCGCGGCCCACGGCGTGCGCGCGACCACGCCCGGCTGGCTGGTCGCCGGCGGCACCGCGATCTTCGCCGGCACGCTGTACGCGCTGGCGCTGACCGGCGCGCGCTGGTGGGGCGCGATCACGCCGATCGGCGGCACCGCGATGCTGGTCGGCTTCGCCTGGGTCGCGATCGCGGCCTGGTCCCCGCGATAGCGAGCCTCGGCGAGCGCGATCAGGTGACGATCGCGACCGCGTGCTCGAGGCCGCTGGTGGCCAGCGCCGCGCGGGCCCGGAGCAGCAGCGCGGTCGAGACGTCGCCCTGCGCGCCGGCGTCGGTCCACGGCCGCACGTGCAGCACCAGCTTGTCCTTCGCGATCTCGGCCAGCTCGAGCCGCGGCCGGGGCTCGGCCTGGATGCGGTCGTCGGCCAGCACGGCATCCTCGATCAGCTCGGCGAGCTGGTGCAGGTCGCAGCCGGGCGCGACCTCGACCCGGACGTCGATCCGCCGCCGGCCGAGCACGGTCAGGTTCTCGAGCGGCTGGCTGATGATCTGGCCGTTGGGGATGAGGATCTGCCGGTTGTCGGCGGTGACCAGCACGGTGTGGAAGACCTTGATGGCCTCGACGGCGCCGGCGTACTTGCCGATGACCACGAGGTCGCCGACCCGGTAGTGGCGGAGCACGATGATCATCACGCCGGCGGCGAAGTTGGACAGCGAGCCCTGCAGCGCGAGCCCGACCGCGAGGCCGGCGGCGCCGATCACCGCGACCACCGCCGTGGTGTGAATGCCGACGGTGTCGAGGGTGACGGTGACCACCGCGACCAGCAGGATCGCGTAGAGGACATCGCCCAGGAACTTGCGCAGCGATACGTCCATGTCGCCGCGCTCCATCATCGCGGTGACCCCGCGCACCAGCGCGCGCGCGACCCAGCGCCCGATGACGAACATAGCGACCGCGATGCCGAGCTGACCGGCCAGCGGCAGCAGGTGGGCCTGGCCGTAGTCGCGCAGCCGGAGCCAGACCTCGTTCACGACAGGCTCTCGAGGCCGTCGAGCCGGAGGTGCTCGACCAGGAAGTCGAGGTAGGCCCGGACCTTGGGCGACAGGTTGCGGGTCGATGGGTAGACCGCGAACAGCTCACCGATCCCCGACCGCCACTCGGGCAGCACCGCGACCAGCGGCGTGGCGCTCGGGCAGTTGATCGCGAACGACGGCAGGAGCGCGATGCCGCCGCCGCCGATCACGGCCTCGCGCACCGCCAGGAGGTTGTTGGAGGTGATGCGCGCGGTCGGCGTGAGCTCGGCGGTCTGGCCGCCGGGCCCGGTCAACGACCAGGCCGCGAAGCGCGGGTTGGGCACGAACGCGATCAGGTCGTGGTCGGCCAGCTCGTCGGGATCGCGCGGCGCCGGCCGGCGGGCCAGGTAGGTGGGCGACGCGTACAGCCCCATCGTGTTGACGCTGAGCCGGCGGGCGACCAGGCTCGACTCGCCGAGCGGCCCGAACCGCATCGCGAGGTCCATGCCCTCCTCGACCAGGTCGACCACGCGGTCGGTGAGATCGAGGTGGACGTAGATGTCGGGGTGATCGGCGCAGAACGCGGCGGTGACCGCGCCCAGGCGGAACGCGCCGAGATCGATCGGCGCGGTGATCTTGAGCAGGCCGCGCGGGGTCGACTGCATGTCGGTGACCAGCTGCTCCGCGATCGCGATGTCGCTGACGATGCGGGCGCAGCGCTCGTAGTAGGCTTGGCCGATCTCGGTGAGCGACAGCTTGCGGGTGGTGCGCTGGATCAGGCGCGCGGCCAGCCGCTCCTCGAGCTGCGCGACCTTGCGGCTCACCGTCGACTTGGGCAGCCCGAGCTGCAGCGCGGCGGCGGTGAAGCTGCGGGTCTCGACGACTTTTGCGAAGACGACGATCTCGTTGAGGTCCATGCGACGCGCAGTGTAGCCGAGGCAGGGGGGCGCGCTCGTGTCACAGTCCGGCGGTGGATGCGCGCTATCGTACGCTGGCGGAGCGGGTCGACGCGTTCGTCGCCCGGGTCGGCGCGCGCCACCCCGACGACCTGCGCTGCCGGCCGGGCTGCGACGGCTGCTGCCGGACCCGGCTGACGATCACCACGGTCGAGGCCAACGCGATCGCGCGCTGGGCGGCGACGAAGCCGGTCGAGGTCCGGGCCGCGATCGCCGCCGCCGCCCTCGGGCCAGACGATCCGGCCGCCCCACGCTGCGCCGCCCTCGACGCCGACGGTCGCTGCCGCATCTACCCGGCCCGCCCGCTGGTGTGCCGCTCGCACGGCATCCCGATCCGCCTGCGTGACGGGCGCGGCCTGCCGGTCATCACCGCCTGCGAGCTGAACTTCACCGCCGCCGGACCGGCCGCCGCCGACCCCGACTGCGTGCTCGATCAGGAGCTGGTGTCGACCACGCTCGGGCTGATCGATCGCGCGGTCCGGGCCGAACGGGCCGCCCCGGTGACGGCCGCCGACGCTCGCCTCGACCTCGCGGTCGTGCTGGCCGCGCTGGTGACGTCGTGACGGCGTTGGTATTCACCGGTCGGCGCGCTTGTCACCCTCACGTAACCCCGGAAGAATGCAGGCCCGTGGTCGCTGAATCGCCGGCCCGGCTCGTGCGTCACTACCTGCGAGCGCGATGACCTCGCGCCCGGAGCCCACCATGCTGAAGACCCTCGCCTTCGTCCTCGCCACCGCCGCTGCCACTGCGTCCGTCGCCGTCGCCGGCCCCGGCACCGCCGCCCCGACCGCGGCACCCGCGGCACCCGCGATCGGCCTGTTCGGCAAGCTCTTCGCGCTGCCCGGCCACCCGGTGCGCGTCGCCCAGACCCCCACCGCCGCCAACCTCCTCGCCGGGGTCCAGAAGTTCTACGCCGGCATCCAGCACGTCAACGCCAAGTTCCGCCAGGAGGTGACCAACACCACCTTCGGCCGCAGCGACATCTCCGACGGCAAGCTGTGGATCGCCAAGCCCGGCAAGATGCGCTGGGACTACCAGGCCAAGAAGACCAAGAAGTCGAAGGCCTCGATCGCGAAGTCGTTCATCTCCAACGGCAGCTACCTGTACGTCGTCGACAACGAGAACAAGCAGGTCATCAAGAAGGACCTGCAGAAGAACCTGCTGCCGACCGCGGTGACGTTCCTTTACGGCAAAGGCGACCTCGCCGCCGACTTCGTGCCCGCGATCGACACCACCAAGACCTACGGCGGCAAGACCGACACCGTGCTCAAGCTGACGCCGAAGGCGCCGTCGGCCCAGTACAAGTTCCTCTACCTGGTGGTCGATCCGCCGACTGGCCGGGTCAAGGAGTCGGTGATCATCGACGGCGCCGGCAACAGCAACCACTTCCGGTTCTACGAGCCCGACTTCGAGACCTCGACCAAGGACGCGTGGTTCGAGTTCAGCGACAAGGCGGTCAAGGCGTACCGGATCATCGACGGCGACGCCGCCGGCGCCGACGCCCCCGACAAGTAGCGAAGTGGCCGGCGCCTTCTTGAGCAGGCGTCGACCGACGCGCTAGCCAGCGAGCCCTCGGGCGAGCGCTCGACAATGCCGCTGGGACGTCCGGGATCACTCGCGCGGTGCGGGGTCTGTCTTGGTAGGGACGGTTCGCGGACCGACGTACGGGCTACAGGCTCCTGGCCTGCTAGCGTGCGGGGGTTGTCGCAGTATAGCCTCCAGCTCACCGGGGGATTCGCGTGCCTGGCCGCCACCTTGACCGCCTGGTGGGTGGCGACGTTCCGGCTGGTCCCCGATCGCACCCACTACATCTCCGAGGCGCTGGCTCTGGCCTGGCACCAGCGCGCGCACCAGGCCCGGCTGCCCGGATTCTGGGGCTCGCTGGCCGCGTCGATGCTGTTCGGGGTCGGCGCCCTCGCCTTCAGCGTGATGGCGATCGACCACCTGCGCATCGCCTGGTCGCTGCGTTCCGCCTGGGCCGCGGCCACCGGCCTGCTGCTGCTCGCGATCGTCGCGGTGCCGCTGCGCGAGGTGCCGGACGACCAGCTCACCACCGCGCGCGGCCTCGACCTGTTCCATCCGTTCCTGGCCGCGCTGTTCTACGTGGTCGCGCTCGGCGGCGCGGTGGTGGTGGCCTGGCCCCACGCCGGCCCGCTCGGCACGATCCTGGCGTCGCTGCACGTGGTGTCGTCGGTGGCGCTGACCACGTCGGTGTGGGTGCTGTCGCCGCGGGTGCTCGGCCCCTCGGCGTTCCAGCCGTGGTACCTGCCGGGCGTGCGCATCCTGCTCGACCGTCGCGCCGGCACCGCCACCGAGTGGGTCCGACGCCTGCAGTGGCCGGCGACGATCTTCATCGCGCTCGACCTCGGCCTGACCCCGACCGGCCTGTGACGTGGGCCTTGGCCCTCGTTACTACAGTTGTAGGAATACCGGCGGACGCGGCCGGGGCCACCTGCTAACATCACCGGCTCCATGGCGTCCGACTTGGTCCTGACCGCCCACGATCGCTTCGCCGGCCCGCGCGGCCCGGTGGTGCTGGCGATCCTCGACGGGGTCGGCCTGGGCAAGGGCGACGAGGCCGACGCGGTGGCGCTGGCCCGGACCCCGACCCTCGACCGGCTGTGGGCGGGCGACGTCCACTGCGCGCTGCGGGCCCACGGCAAGGCGGTCGGCCTGCCCACCGACGACGACATGGGCAACAGCGAGGTCGGCCACAACGCGCTCGGCGCCGGTGTGGTCCACGATCAGGGCGCGTTGCTGGTCGGCCGGGCGCTGGCGTCGGGCGCGCTGTTCGCGGGCGCGACCTGGCAGACCCTGGTGGCCCGGTCCGCGGCCGGCGGCGCGTTGCACTTCATCGGCCTGCTGTCCGACGGCGGCGTCCACTCGCACCAGGATCACCTCGAGGCGATGCTGGCGGCGGCGGCCAAGACCGGCGCCCGGCGGCTGTACGTCCACGCGCTGCTCGATGGCCGCGACGTCGCTCCGACCTCGGCCTTGACCTACGTCGACCGGCTCGAGGCGACGCTGGCCGCGCTGCGGGCCGGCGGCGTCGACGCGCGGATCGCTTCGGGCGGCGGCCGCATGGTCGTGACCATGGACCGCTACGAGGCCGACTGGGCCATGGTCGAGCGCGGCTGGCAGCTCCACGTCCACGGCCAGGGTCGGCGCTTCCCGTCGGCGCGGGTCGCGATCGAGACCCTGCGCGACGAGCAGCCGGGCGCGATCGATCAAGACCTGCCGGGCTTCGTGATCGCCGACGCCGCTGACCGCGCGCGACCGGTGGCGCCGATCGTCGACGGCGACAGCGTCGTGATGTTCAACTTCCGCGGCGACCGCGCGATCGAGATCACGCGCGCGTTCGACGACGACGAGCTCGCCGCGTTCAATCGCGGCCGCCGGCCCGACGTCTTCTACTGCGGGATGATGGAGTACGACGGCGACCTCCACCGGCCGCGGGCGTACCTGGTCGAGCCGCCGACCATCGACGGCACGATGGGCGAGCGCCTGGCCCGGACCGGCGTCACCCAGCTCGCGATCTCCGAGACCCAGAAGTACGGCCACGTCACCTACTTCTGGAACGGCAACCGCAGCGGCATGTTCGACGAGGGCCGCGAGATCTACGTCGAGATCCCGTCGGACCGGGTGCCGTTCGCCGAGCGGCCGTGGATGAAGGCGGCCGAGATCACCGACCGGCTGGTCGCCGAGCTGCGGACCGGGCGCCACCGCTTCGCCCGGGTCAACTACGCCAACGGCGACATGGTCGGCCACACCGGCGATCGCGCCGCCACCATCGTCGCGGTCGAGGCCGTCGACCTCGCGCTGACCCGGCTGGCGGCGGCGGTGGTCGCCCTTGGCGGCATCCTGGTGGTCACCGCCGACCACGGCAACGCCGACGAGATGTACATGCGCGACAAGCGCGGCGCGGTCGAGCGCGACCGCCGGACCGGGGTGCCGGTGGCCAAGACCAGCCACACCCTCAACCCGGTGCCGTTCATGGTGCTCGACCCGGCGCGCGCGGACCGCTATACGATCGACCCGGCCCGCGCCGACGGCGCCGGCCTCGCCACCGTGACCGCCACGTGCCTCGAGTTGCTCGGCCTGCGGGCACCAACCGAGCTCGCACCTTCTCTCCTGAGGTTCC
>JAYVSF010000057.1:0-1842 GCA_043775605.1 Myxococcales bacterium | reverse complement strand
GGCGAGCGGGCGGTCGTGCTGCCGCGGGGCCGGCCCACCGAGCTGGCGGTGGCCGCGGCCGCCAACCTGGCGATCATCCAGCGCGCGCTGCTGCGCTGTCACCACCTGCGGCTCCAGCTCACCGGCAACGCCCGCGCGGTCGCCCGCGTCGCGGCGGTCCGCGGTCTGCTCGCCACCGCGCGGGCCCGCGGCGAGGCGGTCGATCTCGAGATCTCGGGCCCGCTCGCGCTGTTCCACCGGACGACGATCTACGGACGGGCCCTGGGCAGCCTCGTGCCGCACCTCGCCTGGTGCGAGCGGTTCGTGCTCGACGCGCGGTGCGACTTCGGCCGCGGCCCCGCCTGGTTGCAGCTGCGACCGCCGATCGTGCTGCCACCGGGCCCGCCACCGACGCGCCACGACAGCGCGATCGAGGCCCGGTTCGCCCGCGAGATGGCGCGTCGGGCGCCCGGCTGGCGCGTGGTCCGCGAGCCCGCACCGGTCGACGCCGGCGGCCGCCTGGCCTTCCCCGACTTCCTGCTCGAGCACCGCGCTCAGCTCGACCGGCGTTGGTGGCTCGAGATCGTCGGCTTCTGGACGGCCGACTACCTGCAGCACAAGCTCGCGACCTATCGCGCGGCCCGCCTGCCGCACGTGATCCTGTGCATCGACGCCGCGCGCACGGTCGAGCCGCACGACCTGCCGCCCGCCGCCCGCATCGTCCGGTTCACCCGGTCGATCGCGATCGACGACGTCCTCGCCATCATCGACGCGGACGCGGGCGACGGTCAGAGGTAGCAGCGGCCGTAGATCGCGGTGCCGACCATCGCGGCCACGGGCGAGTACGGGTGGCAGGCGCCGGCGCCGGCCGGGCACACCGCGGCGGCGCAGTCGCCGCCCGGGCACAGGCAGTTGGCGGTGCAGCGCCGCCCCATCCCGCTGCCGTCGTTGAAGCAGTCGAGGCCGGGCTTGCAGCTCGTGCTGATGTCGCAGGTCGCGCCGAGGTCGCCGCCCGCCGCCGGCGAGGGATCGCAGTTGGTCAGCCAGCGCCGTGCGCCGTCGCCCTCGCGGTAGAGGTGGCAGGCCCAGCCGGTGGGACAGCGCGGGTTGTCCACCTGCGACGGCGCGCAGTCGGTCGTGCAGACCTTCACCCCCGGGATGGGCTGGTTGTTGTTGACGACGGGCAAGATGCACAGACCGCCCGGACCGAGGCAGTCGGCGTCGGTCGCGCAGTAGCGCTCACAGTGGCCGAGGCAGGTGTAGCCGGCGGCGCAGGTCGAGGCCCGAGCGCAGAGCGTGCTCTCGGTGCCGTGGAAGTTGTCGGCGCGGCACCGGGTGCCGCCGGTGGCTAGGTTGCCGGGATCGAGGTCGCATACCGGCGTGTCCGCGAGCTGCGCGCACCCGCACTGCGGCAGGATCGAGCACGGCTGCTGCGAGCACACCGTCGGCGCGTCGATCGCGGCGTCGACCGCGGCGTCGATCGCGACCACGGCGTCGACCGGCGCGGCGCCGTCGTCGCCCCCACACGCCGTGAGCGCGATCCACGCTAGCGCCGTCAGCCCGAGCATCCCGCGACTCATCGCAGCGACGATATCACCGCTCGGGGTCAGATTCGGTCTCGGATTCGGGGTCGGGTTAGACTCGGACCACCAAATCGTGAGCGCCGGTCCCGCGTGACTGGTCGGGAGCAAGGATGCTCTGATGCTCGGAGCCGTCCGAGTCCGTCCGAACGTCACCCCGCTCCAACCAACAGCAGTCCCGGAATATGGCCGGGGACGCGGATCGAACTTCCGGCTCTCGGTACTAATCGTCGATCGCGACGTCGACGGCGCCGCTGGTGCGATCTACCGAGGCCTGCACGAT
>JAYVSF010000056.1:0-16101 GCA_043775605.1 Myxococcales bacterium | reverse complement strand
AACGTCGCCAAGACCGGCGACAAGCCCGCGGTCACCACCCAGCAGAAGAAGGTGGCGATGGACTCGGGCACCATCATCACCGACAGCCCGGGCCTGATGTGGCCCAAGATCGAGGACGATCAGGTCGGGCTGCGGCTCGCGCTCGCCGGATCGATCCCCGACACCGCCATCGAGTACGTCGCGCTGGCCCGGTTCGGCTGTGAGCTCCTGGCCCGGCGCTACCCCGAGCTCCTGCTCGCACGGTTCAAGCTGGCCGAGCTGCCGGCCACCGGCCACGAGCTGCTCGAGGCCATCGGTCGGCGTCGCGGCTGCATCGGCCCCGGCGGCGTCGTCGATCTGCACAAGGCGTCCGAGCTGGTCATCCACGAGCTGCGGGCCGGGACCATCGGTCGGATCTCGCTCGACGACGCGCCGGCGCCGCCGGCCGTGCTCCCCGTCGCCTGAGGCTGGTCCGACCTGTGACGCGTCGTCGTCGCGCGCGCGCGCCTGTGCAATGCTCCCCGTCCATGCGCAAGGCCGGACGCCTCCTCCTCTCGCTGTCTCTCGCGGTCGCCAGCGCCTCGCTGCTCGGCTGCGGTGACGACGGCCCGCCGCCGCCGTTCGACGTTCGCCCCAGCGTCGAGCAGCTCGCCATCACCCACGCCCCGCCCGCCACCGAGCTCGCGATCTTCGACGGTTCGGGGGCCCAGGTCGGCCTCGGCACCACCGACGACCTCGGCAGCCTGATGGTCCGCAAGCTGACGCCCGGCCCCGGCTTCATGGTCAAGACCACGACCGCGATGCCAGCGCTCACCGCCGGCCCGTACGAGGTCATGTCGCTCGCGTCGAGCCAGCCGACGCCGACCTTCTACACGAAGCAGCACCTGGTCCCCGGCTTCCAGTACATCACCACCCGCGACGGCACCACGCTGTCGGCCTACGTCACCTTCCCGCGGCCGATCGCCGAGGGCCCGTTCCCGACGGTGGTCAGCTACTCCGGCTACGAGCCGTCGCAGCCGGGCAAGGTCCTCGACGAGTCGCTCACCGGCCTGTGCGACGCGCTGCCGGTCATCTGCGACGCGCCCAACGATCCATCGGCGATGATCGCCGCGTTCTGGGGCTACGCCACGGTCAACGTCAACATTCGCGGCACCGGCTGCTCGGGCGGCGCCTTCGACTTCTTCGAGACCATGCAACTCCTCGACGGCTACGACGTCATCGAGACGGTCGCGGCCCAGCCCTGGGTCATGAACGGCAAGGTCGGCATGGTCGGCCTGTCGTACCCCGGCATCACCCAGCTGTTCGTCGCGACGACCCAGCCGCCGCACCTCGCCGCGATCGCGCCGATGTCGGTGATCGGCGCCGCCCACACCACGATGCTGCCGGGCGGCATCCTCAACGACGGCTTCGCCACCAGCTGGATCACCAACGTCATCGCCAAGGCCAAGCCCTACGGCCAGGGCTGGGAGCAGGGCATGGTCGACGCCGGCGATCTGGTGTGCAAGGACAACCAGCTCCTCCACAACCAGTACGTCGACAACGTCGAGCAGGCCCGCAACATCGCCTACTACGTGCCGGCCGAGCACGACCGCTACAACCTGGCCAAGCAGGTCGACAAGATCCAGGTGCCGGTGTTCCTCGCCAGCGCGTGGGAGGACGAGCAGACCGGGCCGTACTTCTTCACGATGCTCGACAAGTTCACCCACGCGCCGGCGCTGCGGATGAGCGTCTACAACGGCGTCCACATCGACGCCTACCAGCCGCAGGTGCTCGGCGAGTGGCTCACCTTCCTCGAGCTGTTCGTCGCCCAGCGGGTGCCGGTCGACAAGCCGCTGCCGCGCTCGCTGGCGCCGCAGCTCTACGACCGGGTGTTCGGCACCAACACCATGGACATCCCGGTCAGCCGGTTCGGTATGGAGCCCGACTACGCGACCGCGCTCGCCAGGTGGAAGGCCGAGAAGCCGCTGCGCGCGCTGTTCGAGAGCGGCGCGGGCGGAGTCACGGTCGGCGCCCCGGAGCCGACCTTCGAGCACTCGTTCTCGAAGTGGCCGGCCGACGAGGTCTTGCCGGTGCGGCTGTACGCGCAGCCCGACGGCTCGCTCAACGCGGCGATGCCGACCACGGCCAGCCCGGCGTTCACGTTCAAGCTCGACCCCGCCGCCGGCCACCGCAGCATCCTGGCCCCCGGCGGCAACGTCTGGGACCTCCTGCCTGACTACATCTGGCCGCAGCCGGCGCCGCTGTCGGCGGTGGTGTTCGAGAGCGCGCCGCTGGCCGCGACCCAGGTGATGTTCGGCAACGCCAGCGTCGATCTGTGGCTGAAGTCGGCGGTCAACGACGCCGACCTCGAGGTCAACCTCACCGAGATCCGGCCCGACGGCCAGGAGACGTACGTGCAGTCGGGCTGGATCCGCGCTAGCCGCCGCGGCAGCGGTCCCGACGCCACCGCGCTGTGGCCGTCGCCGACCTTCTTCGAGGCCGACGCCGCGCCGCTCGCGCTCAACCAGTGGACCCAGGTCCGGGTCGGCACCGCCGGCTTCCAGCACGTGTTCCGCGCCGGGTCGCGCATCCGCATCGCCATCGACACCCCGGGTGGCAGCCGCGCCGAGTGGTTCTTCGCGCTCCTGCAGTTCCCCGGCGCGGTGACCTACGAGATCGGCCACGATCAGGCCCACCCGTCGAGCGTGGTGCTGCCGGTCGTCGGCGGCGTGGTCGCGCCCGCCGCGCTGCCGCCGTGTCCGTCGCTGCGTGGCCAGCAGTGCCGCGCGTACGCGCCGTACGCGAACACCTCCGCGCAGTAGCCGGGGCGGGGCAGGCGGGCAGCAGTGGTGAGCGTCGACGTCGTGGTGCCCATGCCCCACGACGTCGTCCTCCCGCTCGGCGGCAGCGGCGGCGTCCTCCTCGACGGCCCGCTCGTCCTCACCCCGATGCCCATGCCCGCCGGCGGCGTCGGCCTCGGCCTGTCCGCCCTCCTCCACTGACGAGGATATCCTTCCGGACGTGCGGAGGGCGACCAGCTTGCGGCGGGTCGCCCTGGAGTTCGTCAGTCACCCGCGCGGCGCGGGCGGCCGCTACTTGGTCGACTCGTTGTTGCGCTTGAGGATCAGGAACTCGACGCGGCGGTTCTTGGCCCACGCCTGCTCGTTGGAGCGGCGGTCGATCGGCTGGGTCTCGCCGTAGCCCTGGCCGTCGAGCCGGTCCTCGGCGATGCCCTTGTCGACCAGGTAGGCCTTGACCGCCTTGGCGCGCTCGTCGGACAGCTTGAGGTTGTAGGCGTCGTTGCCGCGCTCGTCGGTGTGGCCCTGGACCTCGACCATCTGGATGTCGGGGTTACCGTCGAGCGTGGCCGCGACCGCGTCGAGGATCGGGTACGACTCCGACTTGATGATCGCCTTGTTGTACTCGAAGTAGACCTTGTCGAGGATCTCGATCTTGGTGTCGGTCACCACGACGCGTCCGCGATCCGGACAGCCGTCCTCGTCCTCGAAGCCGTTCTTGGTCTCGGGCTCGTTGGGGCACTTGTCGTCGACGTCGAGGATCTTGTCCTTGTCGTTGTCCGGATCGGGGCAGCCGTCCTCGTCCTCCCAGCCGTCCTTGTCCTCGGGGTTGTCGGGGCACAGGTCGTCGACGTCGAGGATGCCGTCCTGATCGTTGTCGGGATCGGGGCAGCCGTCCTCGTCCTGGAACTTGTCGAAGTCCTCGGGGTCGTCCGGGCACTGATCGACCTCGTCGAGCAGCCCGTCACCGTCGCGGTCGTTCTTGTTGCCCTCGGGGCAGCCGTCCTCGTCCTCGAAGCCGTCCTTGTCCTCGGGGTTGAGCAGGCACTTGTCGTCGACGTCGAGAATGCCGTCCTTGTCGTTGTCGGGCTCGGGGCAGCCGTCGGCGTCCTCGAAGTCGTCGAAGTCCTCGGGCTCGTTCGGGCAGGCGTCGACGTCGTCCTTGTAGCCATCGCCGTCGCGGTCGCCGATGTTGGGCTCGAAGACGATGCCGATGAAGGCGCGAGCCTTGGGGCTGCCGGCGCTGCCCGGCGCCAGGCCGGTGCCGCCGCCGATGGTGAGGAACGAGTTGCGGGCCAGGTACACCTTGATGCCGGCGATCGCCTCGAGCGGGAAGTAGTTCTTGCCGCCGACCGGCAGGGCGCCGTAGATCTCGCCGAGCAGGTCGAACTTCTGCGGCGCCAACGCGTAGGCCAGGCCGACGCCGATCGGCAGCTCGGTGCCGGTCTCGAACGACTGCCCGGTCTGGTGCAGGTTGGCCGACGGCGGCAGGTCGGGCGGGAACGCGCCGGCGTTGTCGGTGAAGGATGTGGTGCCGGTGTGCAGCCGGAAGCCGCCATTGAGCACCACCCGGAACGCCCCGTCCTGGCCGAACTCCTTCTCGAGGATGACCAGGACCTCCGGCGTGAGCTTGTCGTCGCCGAGGAACTTGCGGCTCTCGCTGACGGTGGGCAGGTACAGGCTGGCCATCAGGCCGAGCCCGATCTTCGGCCCCTTGGTGGTCTTGAGGAACCGGGTCTTGAGGTGGAGGGCGACGTTGCCGAGGCCCTGGCCCGAGATCTTGAAGCGCTCGTCGTCGTTCGGCGTCAGCGGATCACCGACGAAGTCGGGGCCGCGGTCACCGGACACGATCACGAACGGCAGGCCGACGCCGAGCTCGAGCTCGGCCTGGCCGATCTTGAAGCCCATCGCGCCGATCAAGGTCGGCGTGATCATGTTGTCGATCGACATCGTCGAGCCGCCGTCGCCCGACAGATCGAGGAGCTTGTAGCCCCAGTCGGTCACCAGGCCGAACGACAGCTCGAGGTGGCCCAGCACCTGCGACGCGTTGAGCGTGAGGTAGCCGCGCGAGTCCATCGCGGGATGGAACGGGTTGATGGTGACATCGCCGGCCTGCGCCTGCGCGGCGGTCGGGGCGATCGCCAGGGCGAGCACCGGCAGCGCGGCCAGCAGGGGCCGACACCAGAACGAACGACTGCGGTAGACGTGCATGGGGCCTCCGGTGGAAGGGCAGGGCACACGAGCCCCACACCGCCGTACCTCAAGAGATGCCCTGAGTTACACCAGCGGCGGCGAGGGGTCAACGAACCGGGGCCGTAGTCCCCCGACACCGTGGATGGTGGCGGGCCACGCGCCCTCGGTTACACCCCGCCAACCCCATCCACCTGCGATGGAGTTGCCACCGCCGCCCGACCTCGGCCAGGTCAGTCCTGCAGCTCGATGCCCTGCTTGAGGCAGGCCTGGCGCAGCAGCGTCTGCCGGCCGGCCGGCGACATCCCGTAGTACTTCTTGGCCTTGGCGGCGTTCTTGGTGTTGCACGCGGCGAGGCCGGCCAGGGTCACGGCCTTCGCCTTGAGCGTCGAGTCGATGTCCTTGGCGCCCATCGCCGACTCGGCCAGGCTGAGCGCGCGGCCGTACTGACCCGCCGACGCCGCGGCCGACGCGTCGTTGAGCTGCTCGGCGGCCGGCTTGCCGCTGGCGGGACCGGGCGGCGGTGTCACCTCGTGGCTCGACCCCGGGCCGGGGGTGTGGTCGGGGCCAGGGCCGGTCGCGAGCTGATCGTCGCACGGGAGCTTGTCCAGCTCGGTGCGCGCGTCGGGGAACGTGTTGCCCGAGATGTTGGCCAGCTTCTTCAGCTCGGCGCACTTCTTCTGCTTCGCCAGGGTCTTGCCGTAGGTGACGCGCGACGCGATGAACTCGTCGTGGAGCCGATCGTAGGCCTCGCGGGCCTGGTTCTTGTAGACCGAGTCGGTCGAGATCTTCTCGAACGCGTGGACGGCACGCTCGAAGTCCTTCGGGCTGGCGGCGGCCGCGTCGGTGAACGTCTTGAAGGACTTCTCGTTGCTGGACTCGCGCACGGCCTGATCGAACAGGGCGCGGGCGTCGGCATTCACCGGGTCGAGCTTGAGCGCGGCCTCGGCCTTGTCGCTGGCCTTGTCCCAGTCCGAGGCGGCGACCGCGGCCTTGGCGTCGGCCAGGGCCTGGTTCACCGCCGCCGTGTCGACGCCCGGGGTCGGGCCAGTGGCGACCGCAGCCTCGCCGGCGTCGATGGTGGGCGCCGCGACCGAGCCTGAGCCGGGGCCGGTCTCGGAGCCGAGGCCGGTGACCATCGCGCTGCCGCTCGAGCCAGCGCCGGCTGCGGCGGTGCCGGGACCGGACGGGCTGGCGGTGCCGGGACCGGCAGCGGCGAGGGCGTCGCCCTTGCTCTTGCCCTTGCTGCCGCCGCCCGCGACCACCACGACGATGATCGCGCCGACCACGCCGGCGCCGAGCACGCCCCACAGCCAGGTCTTCTTGCCCTTGGTCGGGACGTCCATCACCTGGGCGTCGCGGCCGAACACGAACGCCTCGCCGGGCTCGACGAAGCGCATGCGGATGTGGCCGAGATCGACCAGGTCGCCGCGGCGCAGCTCGACCTTGCCGTAGTCCTCGCCGTTGACCCGGACGCCGTTGGCCGAGTTCATGTCGGCGATGCTGTAGCGGCCGGCGTCGTCACGCGTGATCGTCGCGTGGGCGCGGCTGATCGACTTGTGGTTGATGACGATGTCGTTGTCCTCGGTGCGACCGATGATGGCCGGCACCTTGGTCAACTGGAACTCGCGGCCCGGGAAGTTGGACGACAGCACGACCAGGCGGGCGGGCGTCGACGGCGCCGGGGCCGACACCGCGGCGACCGCGGCCAGCACGGCCTGCCGGCGAGCCTCGGCGGCGGCGGCCGAGCCCGGCTGCATCGGCGCCTGCGGGGTCACGCCGCCGAGCGACGAGGGATCGAGCCGCTCGTGCTGGGTGGTGCGGGCGTCGTCGTAGCTGGCCGACGCCGGTTGCTCGGCGCCCTCGGCCTTGAGCTCGATGAGGTAGTCACCGATCTGCACCCGGTCGCTGATGCTCAGCGTGACCTTCTGCATGATGCGGGTGCCGTTGACCTTGACGCCGTTGTAGCTGCCGAGGTCCTCGATCGCGACCGCCCCGTTGGCGCGGCTGATCTTGGCGTGCTTGCGCGAGACGTTGCGCTCGGTCAGGCGGATGGTGTTGCCCTCCTTGCGCCCGATCGTGATCTCGTCGCGAATGAGGGGGACGACGGTGGTCTTGCCCTCGTCATCCTGGATGACTAGCTTGAACATTCGGATCTTCCCCCGCTAACCGTTCGTAAAGGCTAGCGATTCTCCCGGCCGTCTGTCAAGGCTCGGGCTTGTGAACCGTGCTGTCGAGGTTGTGGTGCCGGGTCGTGGACCGGGTCGCCCTACTTCGACCCCAGCCAGCCCTGCGCCGTTTGGTAAGCGATCCGAAGCTGGTGATCGTCGTCTCCGCGAGGGCCGAGTATGTCATGGCCGGCCGGGTCGGGGCCACCGCTGGCGGCGTCGATACCCGATCCGCCCCCGGCGCCGGCCACGATGACCGCGGGCTCGAACTCGGGGACCTCGAGATCCGGCGTGATCCCGAGGCCTTCGACCTCGTGGCCGGCCGGGGTCAAGTACCGGTGGGTGGTCAGCTTGAGGCCGCTGCCGTCGGCGAGATCGAAGTAGGTCTGGATGGCGCCCTTGCCGTAGGTCTTCATGCCGAGCACCGTCGCGCGGTGGTGATCCTGGAGGGCGCCGGCCAGGATCTCGGCGGCCGACGCGGTCTGGGCGTTGACCAGCAGGACGATCCTGGCGGCGATCGCCGGGCCGCCGCGCCGGGCGGTGTGGGTCTCGACCTCGGTCGGGTCGCGGCCGCGGATCGTCACGATCGTGCCGTCGTCGAGGAACAGGTCGGCGACTGCGATCGCCTGATCGACCAGGCCGCCGCCGTCGGTGCGGAGGTCGAGCAGGATCACTCGATCGGCGCCCTCGCGGGTGAGGTCGGCGAGCGCGGTCGCGACGTCGTCGGCGGTGGCTTCCTGGAACCGGCGGATCGCGAGGTAGCCGATGCCGGCGCTGAGCCGGTCGTGCTCGACGGTCGGGACCTTGACCTGGCGGCGGGTGAGGGTGGCGGTGGCCGGCTTGCCGCCGGGGTGGAGGTACTCGACGACCACGGTGGTGCCCGCGTCGCCACGCAGGCGGAGGTCCCAGTAGCGCTCGTCGTGATCGGCGGCGTCGGGCGCGCCCGGGCTGGCGCCCACGGTCGGCACGCCGTCGACCGCGAGCAGGCGATCGTCCTCGACCAGGCCGGCGGTGGCGGCCGGCGAGCCAGGCAGGACCTCGTCGACGATCGGCCAGGTCAGGGCCGTGGGCAGCGCGTCGTCGGGGCCGCCGGGGCCGAGCACCAGGCCGACCCCGGGGAACTCGCCCTCGGTGTCCTGGCGCAGCCGCTTGTAGTCGGGCGGCGCGTAGAAGCCGGAGTAGGCGTCGAGGCTCTGGACCATGCCGCGGGCCGCGGCGTACAGGAGCTGGCGCTCGTCGACCTGATCGACGTACTGGCTGGCGACGTAGGTCAGGGACTGGGCGAAGGTGTCGAGGGTCCGGTAGCGGGTGGCATCGGGCCGGCGCGGTGCGGCGCTGGCCCCCACGGTCGCCGCCAGGGCGCAGCCGGCGGTGAAGGCAGCGACGTGCGAAGCACGAGACATCGGCGAATGGTAACGCGGGCCTGGCGGCCGCGCTAATGGGGTGCGGGGTTCGCGGTATCGTGGCGCGATGGCTTCCACTGATCTCGTCGTCCGCGTGGTGGGGCCAGCCCCGCCGGTCGCGACCACCACCGTCGTTTTGCTCCACGGCTTCGGCGCCGGTGGTGACGATCTGGTCGATCTCGCCCGGGCGCTCGGCGCGCCGCCGACGGCACGCTTCCTGTTCCCGGCCGGCCCGCTGTTGCTCGAGGGCGACCCCGACGGGGCGCGGGCCTGGTGGCTGATCGACTTCGAGCGGCTGCAGCGGGCCATGGCGCTCGGCCTCGATCGATCGGAGGAGGTGCCGGCCGGCCTGGCCGAGGCGCGGGCGGTGATCGACGGCCTGCTCGATCAGCTCGAGGCCCAGGGCGCCGAGCGGATCGTGCTCGGCGGGTTCTCGCAGGGCGCGATGCTGTCGCTCGACGTCGCGCTCCACCGCGCGAAGCCGCTCGCCGGGCTGGCGCTGATGTCGGCGACGCGCATCAACGGCAAGGCATGGCGGGCCGGCCTGGCGCGGGTGAAGGGCGTGCCGGTGTTCGTGTCACACGGGACCCGCGATCCGCTGCTGCCGTTCGCCGAGGCGCGGACCTTGCGCGATGAGCTGGCCGGCGCTGGCGCCGACGTCGATTGGGTCGAGTTCGGCGGTGGCCACGAGATCCCTCCGCCGGCGATGGCCGGGCTGCGCCGGTTGATCCAGCGCGTCGCCGCCGGAACCTGACCGCGCGCCGCGACCGATCGTCGGCCGCGACCGATCGATCGTCGGCTGCGACTGATCGACGCGACGCTCCGCGGTTGTAATGCGCGAGCGTCTCGTGCGACGATCAAGTCGTCGTCGGTGTCCGGCGACGTGCGGGCCGCGGATGTGAGAGACGCATCCGCGCTGGGCCCGCGCGCCTGCGAGGCCCTGAGCCTGGCGCGTCGCTGCGCGCCTATCCGAGGAGTTGCATGTCGAACCCGACACGAGTGCTGCTGTCGTTCCTGGCGCTCTGTACCCTGGCCGTCGCCGGCTGTGGCACCGACTCGCCGCCCTGCGTCGCCGGCTCGCTGCAATGCGGCGACACCTGCATCGACCCCAAGACCGATCAGCGCAACTGCGGCGAGTGCGGCCACGTGTGCGCGGCGGGCAACGTCTGCAACGGCAACAGCGTGTGCTCGCTGTCGTGCCAGGACGGACTCGAAGCGTGCGACGGCTTCTGCTCCAACACCGACACCGACCGCGGCAACTGTGGCACCTGCGGCAACGCCTGCGCTGCCGGTGAGGTCTGCGACGGCACCGGCCACTGCGCGCTGTCCTGCCAGGCCGGCATGGTCGCGTGCAGCGGGGCCTGCATCGATCCCGACACCGACGGCGCCCATTGCGGCGCGAGCGGCACGTGCACCGGCGCCAACGCCGGCATGGACTGCCCGGCCGGCTTCGACTGCCTGAGCGGCCAGTGCAAGCTGTCGTGCCAGGCTGGTCTCGTCGACTGCGGCGGTCAGTGCGTCGATCCCGACACCGACCGCGCCCACTGCGGCGCCGGCGCGAACTGCGCGGCGAGCCCCGGCGTGGCCTGTGGTGCCGGCGAGCTCTGCAACGGCTCCGGCGCGTGCGAGCTGTCGTGCCAGAGCGGCCTGGTCGAGTGCGGCGGGCAGTGCACCGACCCCGACACCGATCGCGCCCACTGCGGCGCCGGCGCGAACTGCGTGGCGAGCCCCGGCGCCGCCTGCGCCGTCGGCAACATCTGCAACGGCGCCGGCATGTGCGCGCTGTCGTGCCAGGCCGGCCTGACGTCGTGCTCGAACAAGTGTACCGACATGCTCAACGACCGGAAGAACTGCGGCATGTGCGGGCGGCAGTGCAACGCCGGCTTCGTCTGCAACGGCGCCGGCGTGTGCGCGCTGTCGTGCCAGGTCGGGACCACGAGCTGCAACGGCATCTGCACCAACACCAACAACGATCAGCTCAACTGCGGCGCGTGCGGCGCAGCCTGCCCGGCCGGCCAGACCTGCAACGGCGTCGGCGCCTGCGCGCTGTCGTGTCAGGCCGGGCTGTTCGCCTGCAACGGGACCTGCACCAACCGCAACAACGACCGCCTCAACTGCGGCGCGTGCGGCAACGCCTGCGCCGCCGGCTCGGTGTGCGACGGCACCGGCCACTGCGCGGTGTCGTGCCAGGCCGGCCAGGCCGTCTGCAACGGCGTCTGCACCAACCTCAACTCGGACCAGCTCAACTGCGGCGTCTGCGGCCGGGCCTGCGCGGCCGGCACCGCCTGCAACGGCATGGGCGCCTGCGTGCTGTCGTGCCCGCCGCCGCTGGTCGCGGTCAACGGCGCGTGCGCGCAGCCGGTGTTCACGATCACCCAGTCGGGCAACTTCGTCGTGCCCGCCGGCATCAACAGCCTGAAGGTGCTGGTGGTCGGCGGCGGCGGCGGCGGCGCCGACGGTCACCAAGGTGGCGGCGGCGCCGGCTTCGTCGCCCAGCAGAACCTGGCGGTCGTGCCGGGCCAGGTCATCGCGGTGGTGATCGGCGGCGGCGGCCTGGGCGCGCAGCAGTGCAACGGCTGCAACGAGATCATCGGCGGCACCGCCGGCGGGTCGTCGTCGTTCGGGGCCCTGACCGCCAACGGCGGCGCGACCCCGACGGTGGTCAATGGGCCCGGCGGCAACGGCGGCAGCGGCGGCGGCGGCTCGTGCAACTCGGGTAACCCCGGCGGCGCCGGCGGCAGCAACGGCGCGAGCGGCGGCTCGTGCAGCTACGCGGGTGGCACCGGTCAGGGCAGCTACGCCGCGCTGCTGGCGCCGTTCGGTGGCGCGGTGGTCACGGGCGCCGGTGGCGCCGGCGGCACCTCCAGCCACTCGGGCGGCGGCGGTGGCGGCGGCGTCGTGATCGGCGCCAACAGCCCCAAGGGCGCCGACGGCCCGAAGGCGTTCAGCGCCAAGGGCGGCAACGGCTACGGCGGCGGCGGTGGTGGTGGTGGCTACGACGGCAGCAGCAACGTGCGTGAGGCCGGCGGCAACGGCGCGCCGGGCATCGTGTACATCATCTTCTGATCCTGAACGCCGGACATGGATGCGGCGAGCACGCTGGTCACTGCCAGCGTGCTTCGTCGTTTGTGCGCTGAGGTGCGCGGAGGTTCGGCGGCTCGTCACTCCGCGGGCGGCGTGAAGGTCGCCGGCACGCAGTCGAAGCCGGCGCCGAACGACATGGCGTCGGCGGTGCCGTCGCCGTCGGTGTCGGTGTCGGGGCGGAACAGGCCCTTGGTCAGCGGCGTGGCCAGCACCTCGTCGACGGTGAGCTGGCCGTCGTGGTTCTGGTCGAACACCTGCATCGCGATCGCGGTGAACTCGTGGTCGGGGTGGCGGGCGATGTGGATGACGATCTCGGCCGCGAGCTGCGGCAGGATCACCTGGTCGACCTCGCGCGACGGGATGAGCCCGGCGAGCTTGCCGGTGCAGCCGTCGGGGTCGACGTCGAGGATCAGCCGAGCCTGGACCAGCGGCGCGACCAGCGGCGTCTGGTGCGGGAAGAACGGCAGCGCGACCGAGGTCTCACCCCACGACAGCTCGGCGTGGCCGGCGCGGATCATGCCGGTGAGTCGGCCGGTCGCGCCGCGGACGTCGAACTGGTCGGTGCCGTCGAAGCGCGGGGCGGTGGCCGGCATGCCGTCGTAGGTCCGCCACTCGATGCTGGCGTCGGCCGCGAGGTCATCGGCGCGCAGGCGGTGGAGGGCGACGACCTCGCCGCTGGCGAACGCGGCGGCGGCGGCGCCGTCGATCTCGAGCCCGAGGTTGATGAGCGCGCCGATGACGCCGCCGGCCTGGTTGTCGATGGTGCCGTCGCCGTCGAGGTCCTGGCCGAGGGCCTGGGCCTGGGTGGCGTTGTGGGGCAGGGTCCAGCCGGTCTGGACGTACGCGTGGTAGGTGCCGGTCGTGACGTCGGGCGGGCCCGGCTCATCGCCGCCATCGGTGCAGGCCGTGATCGGGAGCAAGGTGGCGAGGGGGGCGACGAGGAGGACGCGCCGGAGGCCGGGCAGCGAGGCGAGGAGGTAGGTGCAGGCGGAGGTGCGCATGCCCGTGAGTAATGCCACCGGCGTGCCAGGTGCGATCGGGCGACGGGGCCCGAGTGATCTCGACGGCCTGCGCGTCGGCCCGACCGGTTTCTGACGCATGATGTGACCGTGGTTGGACAAGTCGACCACTCTGGTTCACGCCCCGTGGGCGCCGGCGCGCGCCCCGACGTACGATGGGGCGATGGTGCGTCTCAGGACGATCGGGTTCGTGTCCTTGCTGGTGGCCGGCTGCGGCGGCGATGCGTCGGCGCCGACGGCGCCCGACCTGTACGGTGACTGGACGGCGACGGCCGATGGCGTGACCCGCGGGTTCCACTTCGCCGCCACCGACGGCACTCACGACGAGCTGGCCGGCGTCGCCGACATCTACCTCCTGGTGAACGCCGGCAACCAGGTCCAGAGCGGCCACTACAGCGTCGAGCGGCGGCTGGTCAACGGCCACGGCACCACCGACGCGCTGGTCACCCAGCCGCTGTCTGGCGGCGGCCTCGGTGGCACCTTCGGCAACGCGATCCTCGACTGGACCGGCACGACCTTGACGATCAGCAGCGAGACCGCGAGCGCTGGCGAGCTGGTGTTCACGAAGCAGTGACCGGGCGCCTCTCAGTCGACGCCGCAGTAGGCGGAGTGTGGCGGCGAGGTGTTGTTGTCGGTCTTGCACTCGTGCCAGGTGTGCATCGGCGTGAAGTCGACGCGGGCGTAGACGGTGGCGCCCGACGCCAGCGGTGGATCGACCGGCAGCACGACGTCCTCGGCCTCGGCGGCGTAGAGGACGCGGGTGGTCAGCACCGGGCCGCCGGGCAGGAGCATGCCGCCGGCCGCCGGGTCGCCGACGAAGAACTCGACCGGCACCCCGGCCGGGACCGCGGCCTGACCGAGGTTGCGGACCCGGGCCACGAGCTGGTAGCCGGCGGTGCACGCCGGCGCCACCGTCACCACCAGATCGGGGGCCGCGAACTCGCCCTGGGGCTGGATGTTCTGGCGGAAGTTGTTCAACCGCGGCTGCAGGTAGTTCGGCTGCTCGATGGTCGGGATGGTGCCGTCCTCGTCGACGTTGGTGACGTGGTAGCCGTGCTCGTTCCACACCCGGCGGGTCCGCACCCAGTTGCCGGCGGCGTCGCCGAAGATGCGGACGCCCGAGGTCTTCACGCCGCCGGTGCAGGTGATGCCCGAGTACGAGTTCGACACCGCGATGATGTCGGCCTGGCCGTCGTTGTCGACGTCGGCGACCAGCGGGTACTCGGCCAGGGTGCCGTTGGTGTTGCAGGTCGAGAACAGGACGTTGCCGGTCGGGCCGTCGTAGACCCGCAGCGAGGTCTCGTCGCCGTAGATCACTTCGGCCTTGCCGTCGCCGTTGAAGTCGAAGATCGAGCTGCCGGTCTGCGCCGACGAGCAGTCGCGGGTCACGGCGGTCCACAGCAGGGTCTGGCCATCGGCCAACATCGGGTCCACGAGCTTGGCCCCGTCGAAGATGACGTAGCCGACCCCGCCGGCCAGCGCGACGTCGGGCTTGCCGTCCCCGTTGAAGTCGGCCACCGTGGGCGGGCCGCCGCCGTGGGTGTTGCCGGACGAGCCGACGGCGCACATCGCCGGGTTGAGCGTGCCGTTGATGTCGATGCCGCCGCGGACGATGCGGGCGCTGCCGGGCTGACCGGCCTCGACGCGCCACACCACCAGCCGGTGGCTGGCGAAGATCGACGCCACGATCTCCGGCGCGCCGTCGTGGTCGAGATCGCCGACGGCGACGTAGCTGCCGCCGAGGCCGGTCGACGCGATCGGGGTGCCGTTGCCGGACAGGACGCGATCGGGCCCGACCAGGTCGAGCAGGCCGTCGCCGGTGACGTCGCTGACGACGACGTTGGCCAGCGCCGGGGTGATCGCGTGCTCGATGGCGCCGGTGACGCCGTCGAGCACCGCGCCCTCGACCACGACCTCGACGTCGCCGTTCTGATCGAGGTCGGCGAGGGACGGCATCGAGCACGAGCCGACCGCCGCGCTCAGCCACAACTGGGTGCCGTCGGCCTTGTAGGCGCGGACGTGGGCGTCGACGGTGCAGATCACGATCTCGTTGCCGGGCAGGCCGTCGATGTTGCCGGCGGCGATCGAGCGGCCGGGGTGGTTGGGCGAGGTGTTGCCGGCGTTGGCGGTCCACTTCTGCACCACCATGCCGCCGACGATCGAGATCGCGTGCAGGGTGCCGTTGCCGTTGTAGTTGCCGCTGGTGAACGTGGAGAAGACGATCTCGGGGATGTCGCGCTCGTCGACGATGCCGTCGCAGTTGTCGTCGTCGAGCTGGATCACCGCCGGCGCCATCATCACGCTGTCGGCGGTGTTGGCCGTGGTCGGGCTGCCCCACGCGTACTTGAGGACCGGCGCGAACTGTCCGATCGGCGGACGGTACTCGCAGGCGGCGAGGCAGGTCGGGGGATCGCCGGGCGGCTGGCCGGGCGGGCACTCGGGCGGGCGCGGCAGGCAGTGGCCCCCGGGCTGGGCCAGGCCGCCGTTGCAGCCGACCGCGGCGTCGATCATCGACACCTCGCCCAGGGCCTGCTCGCAGTACTCGCTGTCGGCGCAGTCGCTGGCGTCGACGCAGGCGGCGCCGGGCAGGACGCAGGTCTGGAACGAGCACACCGCCATGCCCGGGCAGCAGGTGGCGCCGCAGGCCTTGTCGGCCGCGCAGCACACCCCGCCGGCGCAGATGCCGGCGTCGCAGGCGTCACCGTCGCTGCACACCGGCGGCGCGTCGATGATCGCGCCGTCGATCACGGCGGCGTCGGTGCTGGCGTCGACGCTGCCGCCGTTGCCGTCATGACCTCCGCACGCGGCAAACGTCGAGAGCAAGGCGATCCCCATCGCCAGGCGGTGCTGCATCCGGCCATTGTTTCGCGGATCGTCGTCGGGTGTCCAGCCCGGCCGAACCTCAGGCAAGGCCCGCGGCTGCTATCGCAGCATCGGCGCCGGATCGATCGGCACGCCGCCCGGGCCCAGCGGCAGCCGGACCTCGAGGTAGACGCGCCGGCGCGCCGGGTGCCCGAGGGCACGGCCCCGCGCGACGCTGTCGCCGGCCTGGACCTCGAGGCTGCCGAGCTTGGCGACCACCGTCCACAGCCCGCCGTGGTCGAGGATCACGCCCTGATCGAGGCCGCGGATCGGGCCGGCGTAGCGGACCACGCCGTCGGCCGGAGCCCGGACGCTCTCGCCGTGGACCGCGTCAAAGTCGAGGCCGCGGCGGGTGAGGGTGGCGTGGCTCGGGGCGTGGGCGAGGGTGCCGAACGAGCGCGCGATCGGGCCCGGCACCGGCCGGGTCAGCCGGATCGGCGGCGGCGCCTCGACCGCGGCCAGCTCTTCGTCGAGCACGCCGAGCGCGGTGGTCAGCCGGCCCAGCTCGTCGTCGAGCTGATCGACCTCGTCGCGATCGCGGGCCAGGAGCCAGCGGGCGGTGGCCTGGCTGCGCGCGACCGCGAGCCGGTGCTCGGGCGCGACGCCGAGCGGCGAGCCG